>CAIXDD010000130.1 GCA_903918155.1 uncultured Hyphomicrobiales bacterium | reverse complement strand
CGCTCGATGTCCTGCGCATGGGACCGCGTGAGATCGACGGCGTCCCATCCGTTGAGCAGGCGTCGCCTCCAATCGGGCCGCACGTCGAAGGCGAAGGTCCTGTCGCCCGCGCGCACGCTCTGCGCCTCCAGATCGACGCGGATCGGCGACCCCGCCAGCACGAGCGGATCGGCGAGCAGGGCCTGCGCGTCGGCGACGCTGATGCGCGCGGGAAGCAATCCGTTCTGCACGCAATTGGAGGCGAAAATATCGCCGAAACTGGGCGCCAGAACGCAGCGGAACCCCGCGTCGGCGAGAACATAGACCGCCGCCTCGCGCGAGGAGCCGCAGCCGAAATTGGCGCGCGCGATCATGATCTGCGCGCCGGCGTATCGCGCGTCGTTGACGGGCGTTTGCGCGCGCAAGGCGCCGGCGGCGTCGCGCCGCAGGTCATGCAGCAGGAAGCCGCCATAACCTTGCGCGCGCGGCGTCTGCATGAATCGCGCGGGGATGAGCTGATCGGTGTCGACATTCTCAAGCCCCAGCGGACAGGCCGGCGCCTCAAGACAGACGAACGGCGTCATGGCGCGCGCCCTTCCATAAGTTCGCGCGCGTCGCACAAATGGCCGCGCACGGCTGCGGCCGCCGCCATGGCGGGCGACATGAGATGCGTGCGGCTGCCCTTGCCCTGACGGCCCTTGAAATTGCGATTGGTGGTGGAGGCGCAGCGTTGCCCGGCGGGCACGACGTCGCCGTTCATGCCCACGCACATGGAGCAGCCGGCGCCGGCCCATTCCAGCCCCGCATCGATGAAGATGCGGTCGAGCCCCTCCTCCTCCGCCTGACGTTTCACCGCATAGGAGCCCGGCGAGACAAGGCCCGGCGTGCGCGCCTTGCGTCCCGCCAGAACGGCGGCGGCGGCGCGCAGGTCCTCGATGCGGCTGTTGGTGCAGGAGCCGATGAAGATGCGGTCGATGGCGATGTCGGCGAGGCGCATGCCGGGCTGAAGGCCCATGTAATCGAGCGCGTCGCGCATGGCCGCCGCTTTCGCGGGATCGGCGACGCCTGCGGGATCGGGCGTGCGCCCGGTGACGGGCGCGGCTTGCTCGGGGCTCACGCCCCATGTCACGACAGGCGCGATCTCGCTGGCGTCCAGCGCGATCTCGGCGTCGAAACACGCATCGGGATCGCTGCGCAGGCGCAGCCAATCTTCCGCCGCGCGTTCGAAATCGGCGCCCGTCGGCGCATAGGCGCGCGCGCGCAGATAATCGACGGTCACGGCGTCGGGCGCCACGAGGCCGAGGCGCGAGCCCGATTCAATGGAGAGATTGCAGAGCGTGAGGCGGCCCTCCACGCTCAACGCGCGCACGGCGGAGCCGGCATATTCAATCGCGCAGCCCGCCGCGAATCCCGCGCCATGGCGCGCGATGACGGCGAGCGCCATGTCCTTGGCGCTCAGGCCCGGCCCAAGCCTTCCATCCACGCGCACGCGCATGCGCCGCGGGCGCGATTGCCAGATGGTTTGCGTCATCAGCACATGCGCGACTTCCGACGCGCCGATGCCGAAGGCGTAAGCGCCGAGCGCGCCATGGGTCGACGTATGGCTGTCGCCGCACACGACGGTCAGCCCCGGCAGGGTGAGGCCCAGCTCCGGCGCCGCCACATGGGCGATGCCCTGCGCGGGATCGCCCTCGCCGAAGCAGCGCACGCCGCTGGCGGCGCAATTCTCCGCCAATTGCCGGATCATCCGCGCGGAATCCGCATCCGCCGCAGCGCCTGCGCGCGTGGGCACGTAATGATCGGCGAAACCGAAGGTGAGATCGGGGCGGACGAGCGGCGCGCCGCGCTGGCGCGCCTGTCCGAATCCGTGGTGGGAGCCTTCATGCACATAATGCCGGTCGACCCACAGGAGGCAATCGCCGTCCTCGCGCGCGACGATGACATGCGCGTCCCACGCCTTGTCGATGATCGTTCGGGGCGTCCCGCTCATGATCCTCCCCCTCGCGCGTTGCGAGCGCTCGCCGTTCGGCGTCGCCGCGCCTTTGGCTTGCGCCAGCACTTTGTATAAGCTTGCGGCGAACTGGATCAACCTTTTCGGCGATGGCGGATCGCGCCTTCTCGATGGCCGGCGCAGCGCCCGGCCCAGCTCGAGAGCGGCGCCCGCCAGAGCCGCGCAGCCAAGGACGCCGCCCGTGACAGCCCCTCGCATCAATCTGCGCGCCCGCCTCGCCCAACAAGATATCGTGGTCGCGCCAGGCGTCTATGACGCGCTCACCGCCAGCATCGCCGCCGCGGCGGGCTGCGAGGCGCTCTATCTCTCCGGCGCGGCCATCGCCTATACGAAGCTGGGACGGCCCGACATCGGCCTCGTCTCCATGAGCGAGGTCGCCGACACGCTCGCCCATGTGCGCGAACGCGTGGAGACCGCCGCTTTGGTGGTGGACGCCGACACCGGCTACGGCAATGCGCTCAACGTCGAGCGCACCGTGCGCGTCTTCGAGCGCGCCGGCGCCGACGCGATCCAGCTTGAAGACCAATCCCTGCCCAAGCGCTGCGGCCATCTGGCCGACAAGTCGCTCGTGAGCGCGGCGGAGATGACGGGCAAAATCAAAGCCGCCGTCGACAGCCGCGTCAGCGAGTCGACGCTGATCATCGCGCGCACGGATGCGGTGGCGGTCGAAAGTTTCGAGGCCGCCGTCGCGCGGGCCCATGCCTATGCGCAAGCGGGCGCCGACATGATCTTCATCGAGGCGCCGCAAGACCAGACGCAGCTTGCGCGCGTCGGCCGCCTGTTCGACGGGGCTGTTCCCTTGATGGCGAATATGGTGGAGGGCGGGAAAACGCCCGTTCTGCCGGCGCGGGAGCTTGAGGCCATGGGCTTTTCGCTGGTGATCTTTCCCGGCGGAATCGTGCGCGCGCTCGCGCGCAGCGCGCAGGCCTTCTACGAGACCATCGCGCGCGAGGGGACTTCGGAATCCTTCCGCCCTCACATGTTCGACTTCGAAGGGCTGAATGAAATGCTGGGAACAAAGGAGATCCTTGCGCGCGGCCAGCGTTACGGGAGCGGCGAGCGATGAGCGCGCCCGTCTCGCTCGCAAATACGGCGCTGCTGCTCGTCGATCTGCAAAACGATTTCCTGCATGCCGACGGCGCCTATGCGCGCGGCGGCCTGCAAAACGACGACATCGCCGCCCTGCCCGCACGGCTCGCGCCGCTGGCGCAGGAGATGCGCGCGCGCGGCGCCATGGTCATCGCCACGCTGTTCACTTTGGCGCCGGGGCGCGGCGGCGCGCCGATCGTCTCTCCCCATCTTCTGCAGTTGCGGCCCTTCCTGCGGCGCGGCGATTTCGCGCCGGGCTCATGGGGCCAGAGCGTCGTCGACGCTCTCCAGCCCATCGACGCCAGCGTGGAGAAGATCGCCTATTCCGCCTTCTACATGACGCGGCTCGAATGGCTGCTGCGCAAATGCGGCGTCGAGCGCCTCATCGTCGGCGGCATCGTCACGAATGGCGGCGTCGCCTCCACCGTGCGCGACGCGCATGTGCGCGACATCGACGCGACGGTTCTGTCCGACGGCTGCGCGGCCTTTTCGCCGCAGGTTCACGCGGCCGCGCTCGAGGGCCTGCGCCCGGTGGCGGAGATCGCGACCATCGCGCAGATCATGGCGCGCGTGAAGGGCT
>CAIXDD010000129.1 GCA_903918155.1 uncultured Hyphomicrobiales bacterium | reverse complement strand
ATGCAGGCCGAGGTCGGGTCGGGCATGAGGATCATGTCGGACTCGTTGATCGCCTTCCAGCCGGCGATCGACGAACCGTCGAACATGGTGCCTTCCGAGAAAATCTCTTCATCGACGAGCGAAACGTCGAAGGTGACGTGCTGCCACTTGCCGCGCGGGTCGGTGAAGCGGAAGTCGACGTATTTAATGTCATTATCCTTGATCGCCTTAAGGACGTCCTTGGCGGTCTTCATGTCGTTGGCCTTTCTGGTCTGCTGGCTACAGGTGGGGAAGACGAGGGTTGGAAGCAGGCTGCGCGGTCAGATGGCGTCGGGCCCGGTTTCGCCCGTGCGAATTCGGATGGCGCCTTCGATGTTCGATACAAATATCTTGCCATCGCCGATGCGCCCCGTTTGCGCCGCCTTGCGGATCGCCTCCACGGCGCGGTCGAGCATGTCGTCGTTGAGGACGATCTCGATCTTCACCTTGGGGAGGAAATCCACGACATATTCGGCGCCGCGGTAAAGCTCGGTATGGCCCTTCTGGCGACCGAAGCCCTTGGCTTCGGTGACCGTGATGCCTTGAAGTCCCGCTTCTTGCAGCGCTTCCTTCACTTCGTCGAGCTTGAAAGGCTTGATGATCGCTTCGATCTTCTTCATGCGGCGCCTCGTCACGGTCAGGGCCCCCGGCGCGGCGAAGCGACGCCAGAGGGCTGTCGGGCTCTTAGCACCCGCCATGCCAAGATTCTATCCACAAAAACGGGTCTGACCACAGGGGAACGACTCGCGGGCGGGCAGGCGGGCGCCATTCAGGAGGCGATCAGAATAATTCTTGGGCACATCTGCTCAAGAATTAGGCATAAGCGCCCCTCACAGGCGCCGCTTGAGCGCGGCGAGCAGGGCGTCGCATTCGTCCGCCGTCCCGATCGTGATGCGCAGGCGGTCGGCGATGCGCGCCGCCGAGAGATGGCGCACCAGCACGCCTTCCTCGCGCAGCAGCGTCTGCAATTGCGCCCCGCCGCGGCCGGGCAGGCGGGCGAAGACGAAATTGGCGAGGGAGGGCGCGACGTCGAAGCCCAGCGCGGCGAGCGCCTGCGTCAGCTCGACGCGGTTGGCGACGATCTTGGCGAGACAGGCGTCGGTCCAGTCCTGATCCCGCCAAGCGGCCAGCGCCGCCGTCTGCGAGAGCGCGTTCAGGGGATAGGAATTGAAACTGTCCTTCACCCGCACCAGCGCCTCGATGAGGTGACGCTGGCCCAAGGCGAAGCCCACGCGCATGCCGGCCAGGCTGTGCGATTTGGAGAAGGTGCGCACCACGAGCAGGTTCTTGTGATGCGCGATGAGCGAGGCCGCGCTTTGCGCGCCGAAATCCACATAGGCCTCGTCCACCACGACCATGCGGTCGGCGTTGGCCTCCACGAGGCGGCGCACCTCGGCGAGCGGCAGGGCTATTCCCGTGGGCGCGTTGGGATTGGCGATGATGATCGCGCCGCGCGGCGGGGCGTAATCCTCCACGCGCAGGCGCAGATCCGCATCCAGCGCGACCGTGCGGCTGGGGATCTCAT
>CAIXDD010000128.1 GCA_903918155.1 uncultured Hyphomicrobiales bacterium | reverse complement strand
GGCCAAGGAGAGCCCGCATGACGGCGGTCACGCTGATCGACAATTACGACTCGTTCACCTGGAATCTGGTGCATTATTTCGGCGCGCTCGGCGCCGAGGTGAGCGTGCGCCGCAACGATGAGGTGACGGTCGCGCAGGTGATGGAGAGCAGGCCGGACGCCATCGTCCTGTCGCCCGGCCCCTGCACGCCGCGCGAGGCGGGCGTCTGCCTCGATCTGATCGCCGCCGCCTCCCGGTCCATTCCCCTGTTCGGCGTCTGCCTCGGCCATCAATCGATCGGCGAAGCCTTTGGGGGCGAGGTGGTGCGCGCGCCCCTGCCCATCCATGGCAAGGTCGCGACCATCGACCATAACGGGCGCGGCCTCTTCGCCGGCCTTGAGGGACCGTTTCGCGCGACCCGCTATCATTCGCTCGTGGTCGCCCGCGACACGATGCCCGCGGATCTCGAAATCACCGCGCAGACCGAGGGTCTGGTCATGGCGCTGTCGCATCGCAGCCTGCCCGTGCATGGCGTTCAATTCCATCCCGAGAGCATTCTCTCGGAACATGGTCATCGCATCCTGTCGAATTTTCTCGATCTCGCCCGCGCGTGGAACGCCGGCGCGACGGTCGATGCGTAAGGGAGATTGAGGTGGACTCCTTCAAGCCCATCATCGCCAGCGTCGCAGGCGGCGCCAGCCTCAACCGCGCGCAGGCCGAACAGGCGTTCGACGCGCTGCTCTCCGGCGACGTGACGCCCGCGCAGATGGGCGGCTTCCTCATGGCGCTGCGCGTGCGCGGCGAAACGGTGGAGGAGATCACCGGCGCCGTCTCCGCAATGCGCAGCAAGATGCTGCGCGTGAACGCCCCCGCCGGCGCGATCGACATCGTGGGCACCGGCGGCGACAATGCGGGAACCTGGAACGTCTCGACGCTGGCCTCGCTGATCGTGGCCGCCTGCGGCGTGCCCGTCGCCAAGCACGGCAACCGCGCGGCCTCCTCCAACTCGGGGGCGAGCGACATTCTCTCCGCGCTGGGCGTGCTCGTGGGCCTGCCGGCGGAAAAGGTGGAGGCGTGCCTGCGCGAAGCGCGCATCGGCTTCATGATGGCCACGACCCACCACGCCGCCATGCGCCATGTGGGCCCCGTGCGCGTGGAGCTTGGCGTGCGCACGATCTTCAACATTCTCGGGCCCCTCTCCAACCCGGCCTCCGTGAAGCGGCAGCTGACGGGCGTGTTCGCGCCCGACCTCATGCGCCCGATGGCGGAGACGCTGCGCAATCTGGGCTCGGAAGCGGCCTGGGTCGTCCATGGCGCCGACGGGCTCGACGAGATCACCACGACCGGCGCCACGCGCGTGGTCGCGCTCGAAGACGGCGCGATCCGCGAATTCGTCGTCTCGCCGGAAGACGCCGGGCTGCGTCTGGCCGAGCCTGCGGACCTGCGCGGGGGCGATCCCGCCCATAACGCGACGGCTTTGCGCGCCGTGCTCGACGGCGCGAAGACCGCCTATCGCGACATCGCCCTGCTCAACGCCGCCGCCGC
>CAIXDD010000127.1 GCA_903918155.1 uncultured Hyphomicrobiales bacterium | reverse complement strand
TGCGCCTGCTGCTGCTTTTCGGCGATGGCGCGCTGCTGTTCGTAGAAATCGTAATCGCCCGAATAGCCGGTCAGCGATCCGCCGTCGATCTCGATGATCTTGTTCACGACGCGGTTCATGAACGCGCGATCATGCGAGGTCATGAGCAGCGCGCCCTCGTAATCGCGCAGGAAACGCTCGAGCCAGATCAGGCTTTCGATGTCGAGATGGTTGCTGGGTTCGTCGAGCAACATGGCGTCGGGCCGCATGAGCAGGATGCGCGCCAGCGCGACGCGCATCTTCCAGCCGCCCGACAGCGCGCCCACGTCGCCGTCCATCATCTCGGGCGTGAAGCTGAGGCCCGCCAGCACTTCGCGCGCGCGGCCCTCCAGCGCATAGCCGTCCAGCTCCTCGAACCGCGCCTGCGCTTCGCCGAAGCGCTCGATCAGGCTCTCCATTTCGTCCGCGCGGTCGGGATCGGCGAGCGCGATCTCCAGCTCCTTGAGCTCGGCGGCGATGTCGCTCACCGGACCCGCGCCGTTCATGGCCTCGGCCACGGCGGTGCGCCCGCGCATCTCGCCCACGTCCTGGCTGAAATAGCCGATCACCACGCCGCGATCGACGAGCACCTGCCCCTCGTCAGGCGGCTCCTGCCCGCAGATCATGCGGAAAAGCGTGGTCTTGCCCGCGCCATTGGGCCCCACGAGCCCCACCTTCTCGCCACGCTGAAGCGCGGCCGAAGCCTCGATGTAGAGAAGCTGCGTGCCGTTCTGCTTGCTGATGTTCTCGAGGCGAATCATGGGCGGTTCGTTCCGGGCCGGGGAGCTGCGCGGCGGCTTAAACCACGCTTGCGCGCCCGCGTCGAGAGATCAGCCCACAGGCCCGCGCAGCGCGATCAGCGTGAGCAATCCGCCGATATTGCCCACATTGTTGAAGAAATAATTCATGTGAATGCGCCGGCCCACCGGATCGTCCAGCAGCCACCAGCGATGAAACAGCGCATTGGCGAGCAGCGTGAAGACGATCAGCAAGGCCGCGCCGACGTCGGGGCGCACGTCCAGCCCGACGCTGACCCCGCCTGCGAACTGGAAGCCGAAGCCCGCCCACAAAAAGACGCGCGGAAACGGAACGCCCAGATTGGCGAATTTCTTCACATGGTTTTCAGCGAGCTTCAGATTGCGCAGGCCGATCACGAGAAAGAAGGTCGCGATGCAAATCTGACCCGCGATCTGGATCGCCGAAGATCCCTGATGAAACATGTCCCCTCCCCGCAGGCGGGCGCATCGCGCCGCGCATATTGTCTTTTGCATCCGTTCTTATATCGTCACGCCCAAACACGCGCCGCGAACGCATGGGGCCAACCAAGCACGTTCGCGCGCCAGCCACAAGAACAGGGAGGACGCCATGTCGGCGCAAGAATCAACGCAAGAATCCAAGAGCCACGCATCGACGCCTTATTCGCAACGCTGGAAGGAACAGCGCTGGCTGCTCGACGCCGTCGTGCGGACCGTGGGCATCGAATGGGATCAGGCGCGCATCGGCTCCAAGAGCCGCCCGGCCGGCGCGGAAGCCGAGGCGGAGTTCCGCGCCGTGGCCGCGCGCATCAAGCGCTATGACGATTTCGACCGCGAATTCGCCGCGCAGGCGCGCAAGCGCGCGCGCATGGCCGCCCAGTTGGAACAGGACGGACGCGCGGTCGCCGCGCGCGAATCCTATATGACGGCGGCGCTTCTGTGGTCCACCGCCTGCTGGCCGCTCCACGAACATGGCGAGCGCCTGCACGCCTATGAGCGCGCGGTGAACGAATGTTTCGAAGGCTATATGCGCCATGCGCCGCAGCCCACGTTCCGCGTGGAGATCCCCTTCGAGGGCAAACATCTGCCCGCTTACATGCATCTGCCGCGCGAGCGGCGCGGCGACGAGCGCTTTCCTGTCGTGATCATCATCGGCGGCATGGACAGCAGCAAGGAGAACATGGTCAGCATGTATGGCGACCGCTTCCTGCAGCGCGGCTTCGCGGTGCTCGCCCTCGACGGCCCCGGACAGGCGGAGGCGATCACGCGCCGCATTTTCTTCACGCCCGGCAATTTCGCCGATGCGGCTGAAGCGACTTACGCCTGGCTGAAGACGCAGGATTACGCCGATCTCGATCGGCTCGTCGTGCGCGGCACCAGTTTCGGCAGCTATTTCGGCACCGTCTTCGCCACGCAGTTGGGAGCTCGCATCAAGGGCTTCGCGGCGACCGGCGTGTGTCAGGAGCCGGGCTGCGATACGATTTTCAATGCGGCCTCGCCCACGTTCAAATTGCGGTTCATGTTCATGTCGGGCTTTGAGGATGAGGAGAAGTTCGACGCCTTTTGTCAGGGGATCGACCTGCGCCCGCTCGCGCCGCGCATCACCTTTCCCTATATGATCGTGGCGGGCGAAAAGGATCAGTTATCGCCGATCGAACATACGGAAGATCTGTTCGCGCGCATTCCCGGACCCAAGCGCCTCGTCATCTTCGAAGGCGCGAACCACGGCGTGGCCGGCGCGCCCAGCGTCTCCAACGGCGAGGAGAAAGTGACGATGGTCGCCGACTGGCTCCTCGACCGCGTGAACGGCAAGCCCTTCGAGTCGGAGCGGTGCTTCGTGGAATCCTCGGGCGCGCAGCGCGTCACGAAATATTGAGCCTGCGCGCTGGACGCATCGCGCGTCCAGCGCCGGATCTCCCCAATCTCATTTGGGTTGGGGAATCTCCTCCACCCGTCCGGTGGGATCGATGGCCTCGACCGTGCGCTTGATGACGTCGGCCGGCGTGGCGAATAATTTCTTCACCAGCGCCTCTACCTGCTCGCCGCTCTTCACGTCCACGTCCTGCAGGCGCTTGGCGGATTCCGCCTTGTAATCGGGATCGACCACTGTGGCGTCGAACGCCGCGCGCCATGTCTTCACCGCCTCGGCCGATACGCCCGGCGGCAGATAATAGGGATTGTTGAACTCATAGGGCAGGAGGAAAAACTCCAGCGCGTCGCGATCTTTCGCATCCTTGATGAAATCCAGCGCGCGCGGCACGTGCTTGAATTCGGGATCCGCATCCATCGCCACATGGACGAGGATTTTCAATTGTCCGTCGCGAATCCAATGCGGCCGCGTGGTGCGCAGCGAGTTGAGCGTCGTGCATGTGGCGTCCACCTCGCCGCGCTCCAGCGCGAGCAATGCCGTGCCGCCCGTATAGCCGGAGATCGGCTTGAATTTTGTGCCGATGAAGGAATTCATCAGCAAGGCCGAACGCGTCGGCGCCGAGCGCGCGCCGGTGGCGGCCACGGTGACGACGCGGTTCTTCACGTCCTCGATGCTGGAGACATTGACCGTGTGCCAGACGGCGCAGACGGTGTTGCCCTTCGCGAGGCTGCCGATCCAGGAGAATTTCGAGACGTCGTAATTCGACGGCATCTTTTCAAGGAAGGGATCGGCGATGGGCCCCACATTGGTGGAGCCGATGGCCACGCCGCTTTTGGGCGCGACATTATAGAGATATTGCACCGCCTGCGCGCCGCCGGCGCCGGGCATATTGGCGACCACGACCGCCGGATTGCCCGGCAGGTGCTTCGTGAAAAACGGCGCGATGGTGCGCGCATAGGCGTCCACCCCGCCGCCCGCGCCGCCCGCGACATAGATCGTGACCGTCTTGTCCTTCAGGTCGAAAGCCTGCGCGCAAACGCCTGCAGGTGCGAGCGCGAGACCCGCTGCGAGCGCCGCAGGCCCCCATGTCTGTTTCCGCTTCATCTTGCGTCCTCCAGATGTCATCCGCGCAGAACCTGCGCGCCCTTGGGAAAATCATGCAGGCGCTTGGCGCCGTCCTTGGTGATCAGCAGCATCTCGCCCGTCTGCACGCCGGCCTTGCCGTCGAGCGTCGTGACATTGGGCTGCACGACCACGAGCTGGCCTTCAACGAAAGGCTCGCTCGGCAAGGGGCCGTTGGATCTGCTTGCGGCGCCGAGCACGGGCGGAAAATAGCCGCCGCCATATCCATGCAGAATGTCGTCGACCGCCGTGAAACCCGCTTTCTCGATCACGCCGGAGGCCTCGACGATCTCCGCCGGCAGCGCCCCCGAGCGCAGCGCCTTCGCCATGGCCTCATAGGCCTCCATCGCCACCGCATGCAGGTCGCGGTAAAGCGGCGTCGGTTCGCTGTCGACGAAAAAGGTCCGCAGCACCTGCCCCGAATAGCCGAACAGATCGGCGCTGATTTCGGAGAAGACGACATCGCCCGCCTGCAGCTTGCGGGAGGAATGATATTGCCGGGGCGCCGGCGCTTGCGGATCGCTCATCGGCGTCGCGCCGATGAAATGCAGGCCCGTGGCGCCGCCCTTGCCGACATAAGCGCGCTCCACCGCATTGGCGAGTTCGCGCTCGCTGACGCCCGGCCGCGCGGCGTCGGCGAGCCCCTGCATGCCGAGATCGGAGAACCACGCGCCGATGCGGAACCATTCAAGCTCCTCGGCGGATTTCACCTTGCGCAGCTGGGCGTAATGCTTGCCCATGTTCACGGGCTTGCCGAAAACGGCGGCGATCTTCTCATGATTGTCATGGGTGATCTGGCCGATCACGCCCACGCGCCCCTGCCGCGCGCCGCGCCGCTTCAATTCCTCGACCACATTGCCGAACGTAGATTCGCCGCCCCAGCGCACGTCGGCGTCGCTGGCGATATGGCGCGCGAGCGCAAGATGATTGAAGTAATGCACGAACATCACGTCGCGCTCGCCCGGCGTGAACACGCAGGCGGCCTCCGTCGTGACCGGCCAATGGGTGAGCCAATGGACGACGGAGCCGCGCCAGCCCGACCCGTAGAAGACGAGATGATCCACGCCCGCCTGCGCCATGGCCTCGCTCATGCGCGCGCGCCGCGCCGCGACCTCCGCCTGCGAGAATTTTGGATATTCCGCCTGCAACAAGGCGTCTGCATAGGCGCTGGACATTCGCCGCCATCCTCCCGAAACCGCCTTGTGCGGGCGTTTTCGCCCGGCGGATTGGGGCCGACTGTACCCAATGGCGCCGCCCCGTCAAATGCGCGGGCCTTCGCCTCGATGCGCGCCGCGCAAAAAGAAACGCCGCGGAGAACCGCGGCGTTTCGAAGTTTGCGCGAAAATGCGGCTCAGTAGCGCGCGCGCACCGGCGCGGGATCGGAGAAGGCGTAGCGCAGGCCCACGGACACGATGTCCACCCGTCCCTTCGCGACGCCGTAATAAGGCAGCGTATTGTTGAACGTCGGATTGCCCGCGACGAGCGCGATATCGGCTTCCTTGGCGAAAATGTGCGAATAGCCGACGTCCACCGTCGCCTTCGGCGACAATTTGTAGGACAGGCCGACCGACGCCCAGATGCGGTCTGAATCGGGCAGGCGCAGGCCGCGCGTCTGCGTGCTGACCGGCGAACGCTCATAGCCCAGGCCCGTGCGCAGCATCAGCGCGTCGTTCCACTTATATTCCGCGCCGACGGAGCTGAACCAGCCGTCGCGCCAGCCGAAGGCCAGCGAGGTGATCTTGGCGCCCGCGGCGACCGGACCCGTGGACATGACGGGGAAGGAATTGAACAGGCTCCAATTGGTCCATTCATATCCCGCAAGCAGCGTCAGGTCTTTCGTGGCCTGATAGCGCGCGCCGACATTGACGCTGTCGGGCAGTTTGACGTCCGCCTCGATATTCGTGCCGGCCAG
>CAIXDD010000126.1 GCA_903918155.1 uncultured Hyphomicrobiales bacterium | reverse complement strand
CGCCCCCCAGGCCGCCCAGCGCCCGGCGCCGCCGCAGGCCCCCTTCGGCTATGACGACGTGGTGCGCCGCGCCCGCGACGTCTCAGCCGCCCCCCATGACGGGCAGATCCCGCCCCTGCCCGAACAGCTCGCCCGGCTGGATTTCGACGCCTGGCGCGAGATCCGCTTCCGCCCCGAGCGCTCCCTGCTCGCCAATGCGGGCGGGCGCTTCCGCCTGCAATTGTTCCATCTGGGCCATCTGTTCCTGAAGCCCGTCACGATCAACACGGTGAAGGACGGGGTGGCGACGCCCATTCCCTACACCGCGAGCCTGTTCGATTACGGGCGCACGAGATTCGACAAGCCGTTGCCCGTGAATATGGGCTTCGCAGGCTTCCGCGTGCATTTTCCGCTCAATGACCCGCGCGGCTCCGACGAATTGCTCTCCTTCATCGGGTCGAGCTATTTCCGCTGGCTGGGGCGCGCGCAGAAATACGGCCTGTCCGCGCGCGGGCTGGCGCTGGGCACGGGGCTCCTCGACAACAAGGAGGAATTCCCCTTCTTCCGCGAGTTCTGGATCGACACGCCCGACGCCAATACGGATTCGATCACGATCTACGCGCTGCTCGATTCGCCGTCCGTCTCGGGCGCCTACAAATTCGTCTTCCATCCCGGCCCGGATTCGCCGGTGGACGTGGAGGCGACGCTGTTTCCCCGCAAGCCGCTGCAGTTTGTGGGCATGGCGCCGCTCACCTCCATGTATTTCCTCGGCGAGAACGATCGCCACATGAACGCGCCCAACAAATACGACGAGTTCCGCGCGGAGCTGCACGATTCCGACGGATTGCTGGTCCACACCGAGAAGGGCGAATGGATCTGGCGGCCGCTGCGCAATCCGCTCATTCAGGAAGTCCACAATATCCCGGTCAACGACGTGCGCGGCTTCGGCCTGATGCAGCGCGACCGGCGCTTCGAACATTATCAGGACATCGAGCTGGCCTATGAGGAGCGCCCCTCCTACTGGATCGAGCCTCTCGGCAAATGGGGCGAAGGCCGCATCGAGCTGATCGAGCTGGCCACCAAGGACGAGACGTTCGACAATGTCATCGTCGCCTTCGTGCCCAACAAGACGATCGAGCCCGGCAAGCCCTTCACCTTCGCCTATCGCATGCGTTCGATGACGGACGGCGCGGAGCTGCACCGGCTGGGCCGCGCCGTGAACACTTTCACCGCGCCCGCCTTCGCGCTGGGCTCCGCCGAGGCCCAGCGCGCGAACACGCGCCGCTTCATGGTCGATTTCGCGGAAGGCGACATGGCCTATCACCTGAACCAGCCGCAGGCGGTGGAGATCGTCGCCTCGGCGACGGACGGAAAGGTGCTGCGCACGTTCCTCGTGCCCAATCCCGCGATCAAGGGCTTCCGCGCCATGATCGACGTGGAGCTGGATCCGCAGAAACACACCTATGTGACCTGCTCCCTCAAGTCCGGCCCGCGCGTGCTGACCGAGACGTGGACCTGGTCCTGGAAGATCTACAATCTATGAGCCCCGCGGACGCCGCTCCCTTTTCGGCCAGCAGCCCTTGCCCGGCGTTCCGCAGGCTCCACAACCATTCAATCCTATTGCAATTCCGGGGGCCCGCATCGGCCGGAAGGAGGCGACGTGAAACGTTTCATGCTGATGATGGCGGCCGTCGCCGCCTTCGCAAGCCCGCTCGCCGGGCAGGCGCGCGCGCAGGACGGGCGGACCCCGCCCGACAAGGTGACTTTCGCCACCAATTGGCTGCCGCAGGCTGAACACGGCGGCCATTATCAGGCGCTCGCCGACGGCACCTACGCCCGCTACGGGCTCGACGTGACGATCACGCCCGGCGGGCCGCAGGCCAACAACCGCATGTTGCTGGTCGCCGGCAAGGTCGATTTCTACATGACCGCGAATCTGATCCCCTCCTTCAGCGCGCTGGAGCAGAAGATCCCGGTCGTGGCCGTGGCCTCGATGTTCCAGAAGGATCCCTTCATCCTCATGTCCCATCCCGGTCAGGGCTTCGACCGCTGGGAGGACCTGAACAAGGCGACCCCCTTTATCGGCGCGGAGGCGCTGGCGGGCGTGTTCCAATGGCTCAAGCAGGAATATGGATTCCGCGAGGCCGGCGTGAAGCCCTACACGTTCAATCCCGTCCCCTTCGTGGCGGACAAGAAATCCATCCAGCAGGGCTATCTCACCTCAGAGCCTTTCGCGGTGGAGCAGGTCGGCAAGTTCAAGCCCAATATTTTCCTCGCCGCCGATCATGGTTTCGACACCTATTCGACCCTGATCGAGACGCGCCGCGACATGGTGGAGAAGCGCCCCGATCTCGTGCAGCGCTTCGTCGACGCCTCCATCATCGGCTGGTACAATTACGTCTATGGCGACAACGCCGCCGCGAACGCGCGCATCAAGCGCGAGAACCCGGACATGACCGACGCGCAGATCGCCTTCTCCCTCGCGAAGATGAAGGAATACGGCATCGTCGATTCCGGCGAGGCGCTCGTGAAAGGCGTCGGCGCCATGTCGGACGAACGCGTGAAGAGCTTCTACGACAAGATGACCAAGGCCGGCGTCATCAAGCCCGGCCTCGACGTGAAGGCGGCCTATACGCTGCGCTTCGTGAACAAGGGCGTCGGCCTCGACCTGCGCCCGAAGGATGCGGGATCGGCGCGGTGAGCGCCGACGCGCCGCTCGTGCGGCTGCGCGGCGTCGGCAAGACCTTCGACACCGGCCTGCGCGCCCTCGACGGGCTCGATCTCGACGTGCGCGAAGGCGAGACGCTGACGCTTCTCGGCCCCTCCGGCTGCGGCAAGTCCACGGCGCTGCGCATGATGGCGGGCCTGATCGCGCCCAGCGAAGGCGCGGTGAGCTGGCGCACGGGCGCGCGGCCGGAGATCGGCTTCGTGTTTCAGGAGCCGACGCTGATGCCCTGGGCGAGCGTGGAGGACAATGTCTGGCTGCCGCTGCGCCTGCGCGGCGTCTCGAAAGCGCGCGCGCGCGCGGCCGTGGACGAGGCGCTCGAGCGCGTGGGCCTCGCCGATTTCGCCCGCAGCCTGCCGCGCGAATTGTCGGGCGGCATGAAGATGCGCGTCTCCATCGCCCGCGCGCTCGCCACGCGCCCCGCGCTTCTGCTGCTCGACGAACCCTTCGCCGCGCTGGACGAGATCACGCGCTTCAAGCTCAACGACGATCTCCTGCGCCTGCGGGAGACCATGCGGGCGACGATCGTCTTCGTGACCCATTCCGTCTATGAAAGCGTCTATCTCTCCACGCGCATCTGCACGTTCAGCGCGCGTCCGGGACGCGTGACGCAGGAGATCGCCGTCGAGGCGCCGGCGCGCCGCGACGCCGCCTTCCGCGCGAGCCCGGCCTTCGCCCAGACCTGCCAGCGCGCCTCCGCCGCGCTGGAGCGCGCCTATGGGCTGGAGGACGCGCCATGACGCGCCGCCTTGAGACGCTCGCCCCCTGGCTGGCCTTCGCGCTCGCGCTGGCGGGCTGGGAAGCCATGGTGCGCCTCAACGAAACGCCGCCCTATATCCTGCCCGCGCCCAGCCTCGTGCTGCGCACGCTGGTCGCGGATTGGGACATCCTCTCCGCCGCGCTGCTTGTGACGTTGCGCACGACGCTGCTGGCGCTGGCGCTGGCGAGCGCGGGCGGGCTGGCGCTGGCGCTTGTCTTCGCGCGCTGGCGCTGGAGCGAACGCGCCCTGTTTCCCTTCGCCGTGGTGCTGCAGGTGACGCCCATCATCGCCATCGCGCCGCTGCTGCTCGTCTATCTGGAGACGGAGGCGGCGGTGCTGGCCTGCGCCTTCATCGTCGCCTTCTTCCCCATCCTGTCCAATGCGGTGCTGGGCCTGCGCTCGGCCGACCGCAATCTCGTGGAGCTTTACGAGCTTTACGGGGCGAGCCGCTGGGCGCAATTGCGCCTGCTGCGCCTGCCCTCCGCCCTGCCCTATTTCCTCGGCGGGCTGCGGATCGGCGGCGGGCTGGCGCTGATCGGGGCCATCGTGGCGGAGATCGCCGCCGGCGCGGCCGGCAAGGGGGCGGGGCTCGCCTTCCGCATCGTGGAGGCGGGCTATCGGCTCAACGTGCCGCGCATGTTCGCCGCCCTGACGCTGGTGTCGCTGGCCGGCATCGCCATTTATGTGGCCTTTTCGGCCCTCTCGCGCCTGTCCTTGCGCCGCTGGCACGACAGCGAGGCGTGAGCGGCTTCGACCACAAGGCGCTTGCGTCGCGCCGCCCATGACCTAAGTCATGGCGTGGGGAGCGGGGTCGCCGCCATGTGCGCCCCGCGTCGATGAAGAGACCACGCCCGAAATCCGCTCCCGCAGCGGGGCCGGCGAACAAGGAAGGACAGACATGACCCAATCCGCCCCCGTCAGCCGCCGCGCGCTGCTCGCCGGCGCCGCCGCCCTTGGCGGCGCGCTCGCCCTGGGCCGCCCGTCGGGCGCCTTCGCGCAGGCCAAATATCCCGACCAGCCGATCAAGGTCGTCGTGCCCTTCGGCGCGGG
>CAIXDD010000125.1 GCA_903918155.1 uncultured Hyphomicrobiales bacterium | reverse complement strand
GCGGCCCGCCATCTGGTGTTTCCCGATGAAGGCCGCGATCCCGCCAAGCCGCCGGCGCCGCGCGTGCAGGACGTCTATTCGCTGCGCTGCGGCCCGCAGGTGCATGGTCCCGTGCGCGAGGCCTTCGCCTATGCGAGCGGGCTGGTGGCGACGGAGACCAATTCCGCCACCGACAATCCGCTGGTGTTCGACAATGGCGCGGGCGGCTACGAGATCATTTCGGGCGGGCATTTCCACGGCCAATATGTCGCGCAGGCGATGGATATTCTCGCCATCGCCATGACGGATCTGGGCTCCATCTGCGAACGCCGGCTCGCGCGCCTCGTCGATCCCACGATGAGCTATGGCCTGCCGCGCAATCTTCTGGCGGGCAAGCGCGGGCTCAACACCGGCTATGCGACGGTGCAATGCACCATGTCGGCGCTGGTGATGGAGAACCGCACGCTGTCCATGCCCGGCTCCGTGGATTCCATTCCCGGCAAGTCGAATGCGGAAGACCATGTGTCGAACTCGACCTGGTGCGGACGCAAGGCGCGCCAGATCGTCGAGAACGTGGAGCAGATCGTGGCCGGCGAAATCCTCATGGCGGGGCAGGCGCTCTCGCTGGTGGAGGAGCTGGCGCAGGCCCATCCTGTGGGGTCGGGCGCGCTCGCCGCGCTCGCCGCCCTGCGCACGGTCGTCGCGCCGGCGCTGGAGGGCGACCGCTGGTACGCTTCGGAAATGCGCGACGCGCTGGCCCTGGTGCGCTCGGGCGCGATCGTGGCGGCGGTGGAGCAGGCGGTCGGTCCGCTGGAATGAGCAGGTTCAACGCGCGGGACGCGCAGACACATACAGGGGAGCAGGAACATGGCGCGTGACATGATCGAGGGGCTCCAGGTCGATGCAGGCCTGCGCGCTTTCGTGGACGGAGAGGCGCTGCCGGGCACGGGCGTTGCGCCGCAGGCGTTCTGGGCGGGCTTCGCCGCGCTGGTGCGCGACCTCGCCCCGCGCAACAAGGCGCTGCTCGACAAGCGCGACGCCTTGCAGGCGCAGATCGACGGCTGGCATCGCGCGCGCGCGGGCCGTCCCCACGATCCCGCCGCCTATGAATCGTTCCTGCGCGAGATCGGCTATCTCGTGCCCGCGCCCGCCGGCGGCGGCGTCGCCACCGGCGCGGTGGACGATGAGATCGCGCGCATCGCCGGCCCGCAGCTCGTGGTGCCCAGCTCCAACGCCCGCTATGCGCTGAATGCGGCGAACGCGCGCTGGGGCTCGCTTTACGACGCGCTCTATGGGACCGACGCCATTCCCGAAGACGGCGGCGCCGAGAAGGGCAAGGGCTATAATCCCGTGCGCGGCGCCAAGGTGATCGCCCGCGCACGCGCCGCGCTCGATCAGGCCGCTCCGCTGGCGTCACGCTCGCATGCCGACGCCGTCGCCTATGCGGTGGAGAACGGCGCGCTCGTCGTCACGCTGAAAGGCGGCGCGCGCGCCAGCCTGAAGCAGCCGGCGCAATTCGCCGGCTATGCGGGCGAGGCGGCGGCGCCCGGCGTGGTCCTGCTCGTCAACAATGGCCTGCATATCGAGATCGTGATCGATCGCGCGCATCTGATCGGCAAGACCGACGCCGCCGGCGTGGCCGATGTGGTGATGGAGGCGGCCGTCTCCACGATCGTCGACATGGAGGATTCCGTCGCCGCCGTCGATGCGCAGGACAAGACGCTCGTCTATCGCAATTGGCTGGGCCTGATGCGCGGCACGCTCACCGCGAGCTTCCCCAAGGGCGATGGCGTGGTCGAGCGCAGCCTGCGGCCGGATCGCGTCTATACGGCGCCCGACGGCGCGCGCAAGGTTCTGCACGGGCGCAGCCTGCTGCTGATCCGCAACGTCGGCCATCACATGCACACCGACGCGGTTCTGGATGCGGCGGGCGCGGAGATTCCCGAAGGCCTGCTCGACGCCGCCGTCAGCGTCGCCATCGCCATGCATGATTTGCGCGCGACCGGGCCGCTGCGCAATTCGCGCGCGGGCTCCGTCTATATCGTGAAGCCGAAAATGCACGGGCCCGACGAAGTCGCCTTCGCGGATGAGATCTTCGCGCGCGTGGAGGATATGCTCGGCCTGCCGCGCTACACGGTGAAAATGGGCATCATGGACGAGGAGCGCCGCACCACGGTGAATCTCGCCGCCTGCATTCGCGCCGCCGCCCATCGCGTGGTCTTCATCAACACGGGCTTCCTCGACCGCACGGGCGACGAGATCCACACCTCCATGGAGGCGGGGCCCATGGTGCGCAAGAACGACATGCGCGCGCAGAGCTGGATCAAGGCCTATGAGGACAATAACGTCGACGTGGGCCTCGCCATGGGCTTGCCCGGCAAGGCGCAGATCGGCAAGGGCATGTGGGCCGCGCCCGACCGCATGGCCGACATGCTCGACCAGAAGATCGGCCATCCGCGCTCCGGCGCCAATACGGCCTGGGTTCCTTCGCCCACCGCAGCCGCCCTTCATGCGCTGCATTACCATCAGGTCGACGTGTTCGCCCGCCAGCGGGAGCTTGCCGGCCGCGCGCCGGCCGCGCTCGCCGACATTCTCACGATCCCCTTGTCGACCTCCAATTTCGCACCCGACGCCGTGCAGCAGGAGCTGGATAACAACGCTCAAGGCATTCTGGGCTATGTCGTGCGCTGGATCGACCAGGGCGTGGGATGTTCGAAAGTCCCCGACATCCACGACGTGGGGCTGATGGAGGACCGCGCGACGCTGCGCATCTCCAGCCAGCACATCGCCAATTGGCTGCGCCATGGCGTCTGCACGCGCGAACAGGCGATGGAGACGATGAAGCGCATGGCGGTGGTGGTGGATAGGCAGAACGCGGATGATCCGCTCTACCGTCCCATGGCGCCCGCCTTCGACGGCGTCGCCTTCCAGGCCGCCTGCGATCTCGTCTTCAAGGGCGGCGAACAGCCCAACGGCTATACGGAGTTCATTCTTCATGCGCGCCGCCGCGAGGCGAAGGCGCGCGGCTGAGATTAAGCGCCAGCTTGCGATCATGCGCGCGTCGGGAGCGATCCCGGCGCGCGCAGCTCGTTTGGGATTCACCTTGCCGCGCGCTTGAGCGCCGATGCGCGCTCCAATCCGGCGTCAGCCCTTTTGCTGGGCGCCCTGCCGTCGCCACTTGCTGCATTCTTGTGCAATCAGGGCGGCGCGCGGCCGGCGTCGGCTACAGGGCGTCTTCCTGCGCAAACCCCTGACGAGATGAGCGAACCTGCGCAAAATCCGCCGTGGCACACCGCTTGCTCTCCCTTGTTTGGCGCTAATGCCGAATTCGGGGTGACAGCATGAGCAGCATGTTCAACAGGCGAGGCGTTCTCGCAAGCATGGTCGCGGGCGCGGCCATGATGGCCTCGGCGGGCGCGCCCGTCATGGCGCAGGAGACGATCAAGGTCGGCATCCTCCACTCGCTCTCGGGCACGATGGCGATCTCCGAGACGACGTTGAAGGACGTCATGCTCATGCTCATCGAGGAGCAGAACAAGAAGGGCGGCGTGCTCGGCAAGAAGCTTGAAGCCGTGGTGGTGGACCCCGCGTCCAACTGGCCGCTGTTCGCTGAAAAGGCGCGCGAGCTGATCACGCAGCAGAAGGTGGCGGCGGTGTTCGGCTGCTGGACCTCGGTGTCGCGCAAGTCCGTTCTGCCGGTCTTCAAGGAATTGAACAACATCCTCTTCTATCCCGTGCAATATGAGGGCGAAGAAAGCGAGCGCAACGTGTTCTACACCGGCGCCGCGCCCAACCAGCAAGCCATTCCCGCCGTCGATTACCTGATGAGCAAGGACGGCGGCGAAGTGAAGCGCTGGGTGCTCGCGGGCACCGATTACGTCTATCCCCGCACGACCAACAAGATTCTCGAAGCCTATCTGAAGGCCAAGGGCGTCGCCGCCGAAGACATCATGATCAATTACACGCCCTTCGGTCATTCCGACTGGCAGACGATCGTCTTCGACGTGAAGAAATTCGGCTCCGCCGGCAAGAAGACGGCTGTGGTCTCCACCATCAACGGCGACGCTAACGTGCCCTTCTACAAGGAGCTGGCCAACCAGGGCGTGAAGGCCACCGACATTCCCGTCGTCGCCTTCTCCGTGGGCGAGGAGGAGCTCGCCGGCGTGGACACGTCGAATCTCGTCGGCCATCTTGCGGCGTGGAATTACTTCCAGTCCGTGAAGAACCCGTCCAATGCGGAATTCATCGCGAAGTGGCAAGCGTTCACGAAGAACCCCAAGCGCGTGACCAATGATCCCATGGAGGCCCATGTCGTGGGCTTCGCGATGTGGATCAAGGCCATCGAAAAGGCCGGCGCCACCGACCCCGACAAGGTGATCGACGCGATCGTGGGCGTCGAGGCGCCGAACCTGACGGGCGGCGTGTCGAAAATGCTGCCGAACCACCACATCACCAAGCCGGTGATGATCGGCGAAATCCGCGCCGACGGTCAGTTCGACGTCGTGTGGCAGACCAAGGACCTCGTGCCGGGCGACGCCTGGTCCGACTTCCTCGACGGCTCGAAGGATCTCGAAGCCGATTGGGTCGGCAAGAAATGCGGCAATTTCAACGTCAAGACCGGCAAGTGCGGCTGATGCGGCCTTGCGTCTGACGCCATGACCTTGCGGCCGCCGCCCAAAGCGGCGGCCGTTCTCGACCCCAGAACAGACGGCGCAGACCGCGCGGAGGAAGAATGTCTCGCCTGAAATCCTTCTGCGCGCTCTGCCTCTGCCTCCTCGCCCTCGCGCTTCATGCGCCCGCCGCGCAGGCCGACGCCGCAAGCGCCCTTGCGCGCTTCGCCGAAGATTCTTTTCCCGAGACCGCAAAGGCGATCGAGGAGCTGGGCGCCTCGGGCGACGCGCGCGCGCAGATCATTCTGGAATCGCTCGCCGCCGCGCGCCTGTTCGTCGATCCCGCAAGCCGCGCGGTCTATTGGCGCACGGCCTCCGGCGTCCTGCATGAGGCGGCCAGCGGCGCGCCGGTCGCCACGCCGCCCGCAGGCCTCCAGCCGGTGCGCATCAACAATCGCCTGCGCACGGCGATCCAGAACGAGCTTGGCGCGCTCACCCTCATGGCGCCCGATCCCGCCCGCCGCCGCGCCGCGGCGGAATCCCTGTTCAAGGCGCGCGATCCCGCCGCGCTCGCCCCGCTGGAGAACGCCCTCAAGGCGGAGAAAGACCCCGCGATCGCCCGCGCTTTCGCGCAGGCGCGCGCCGCCATTCTCCTGGCCTCCGCCGGCGCCTCCAACGAACAGCGCATCGATTCCATCGCGCTTCTGCGCGCGCGCGCCGACATGGGCGCCATCGCCGCCCTCCGCTCCCTCCACGAGAGTGCGAGCGCGGACGCCAAGGGCCTGGCCGGCGACGCGGTGGCGGCCATCGAGGGGCGATTGCGCCTCATGAGTCATGTGCAGAACGTCTGGTACGGGCTTTCGCTCGGCTCCGTCCTGTTGCTCGCCGCCATCGGGCTCGCCATCACATTCGGCGTGATGGGCGTCATCAACATGGCCCATGGCGAAATGGTGATGCTGGGCACCTATGTCACCTTCCTTGTGCAGGAGGCGTTCCGCGCCCATGCGCCGGCCTGGTTCGATCTCTCCCTGCCCGTCGCGCTTCCGCTCGCCTTTCTCGCCACGGGCCTGGTGGGCATCGCGATCGAGCGCGGCGTGATCCGCTTTCTCTACGGCCGCCCGCTGGAGACGCTGCTCGCCACCTGGGGGGTGAGCCTGATCCTGCAGCAGGCGGTGCGCACGGCCTTCGGCCCCACCAATCGCGAAGTCGGCGCGCCCTCTTACATGTCGGGCGCCTTCGACCTGTTCGGCCTGTCGGTCACCTGGGGCCGGCTCTGGATCATCGTGTTCACGCTGGTGGTGTTCGGCGCCCTGTTGCTGGCTCTCAAGCGCACGTCGCTCGGCCTGCATATGCGCGCCGTCACGCAGAACAGGCGCATGGCGGCCTCCATGGGCATCCGCACGCCCTGGGTGGACGCGATGACCTTCGGGCTGGGCTCCGGCCTTGCGGGAATCGCCGGCGTCGCGCTGTCGCAGATCGACAATGTGTCGCCCAATCTCGGGCAGAGCTACATCATCGATTCCTTCATGGTCGTCGTGTTCGGCGGGGTGGGCAATCTGTGGGGCGCGCTCGTGTCCGCCTTCGCTTTGGGCGTGGCCAATAAATTTCTCGAACCGCTCGCCGGCGCTGTTCTGGCCAAGATATTCATTCTCGTTCTGCTGATCCTCTTCATCCAGAAGCGGCCGCGGGGCCTGTTCGCTCTCAAGGGCCGGGCGGTGGAAGCATGATCCTGCGTGCTCTCTTCGAACGTTTCGACAAGGCGGGCCTTGTCTTCCTCATCGTGCTCGCGGGCGCGATGATCCTCATTCCCGCCGCCAATCTCCTGCTGCCGGTCAGCTCGCCGCTGCATGTGCCCACGCATGTCATGTCGCTGATCGGCAAATATCTGTGCTACGCGATTCTCGCGCTCGCGCTCGATCTCGTCTGGGGCTATTGCGGCATTCTCTCGCTGGGCCATGGCGCGTTCTTCGCGCTCGGCGGCTATGCGATGGGCATGTATCTTATGCGCCAGATCGGCCCGCGCGGCGTCTATTCCCATCCCGTCCTGCCCGATTTCATGGTGTTCCTGAACTGGAAGGAGCTGCCCTGGTTCTGGCAGGGCTTCGACATGTTCCCCTTCGCCATGCTGATGGTGGTTCTGGCGCCGGGCCTGCTGGCCTTCCTGTTCGGCTGGTTCGCCTTCCGCTCGCGCGTCACCGGCGTCTATCTCTCCATCATCACGCAGGCGATGACCTATGCGCTGCTGCTGGCCTTTTTCCGCAACGACATGGGCTTTGGCGGAAACAACGGCCTCACCGATTTCAAGGACATTCTGGGCTTCAATATTCAGGCGCAGGGCACGCGCGCGGCGCTGTTCGCCTGCACGGCGCTGGCGCTCATTCTGTGTTACGCGCTCGCGCGCTGGATGGTGACGACCTCTTTCGGCAAGGTTCTGGTGGCCGTGCGCGACGCGGAGAGCCGCACGCGCTTCCTCGGCTATCGCGTGGAGCATTACAAGCTGGTCGCCTTCACCTTGTCGGCCGCCATGGCGGGGCTTGCGGGCGCGCTTTACGTGCCGCAGGTCGGCATCATCAATCCCTCCGAATTCGCGCCCGCCAATTCCATCGAGGCGGTGATCTGGGTGGCCGTGGGCGGCCGCGGCACGCTGGTGGGCGCGGCCCTTGGCGCGGTGGTGGTGAATTTCCTCAAGACATGGTTCACCACAGGCGCCCTCGCGCCCTATTGGCTCTTCATGCTGGGCGCCTTGTTCATCGTCGTCACGCTCGCCTTGCCGAAGGGGATCGTCGGCGCGCTCAACGCCTTTGGCGAGCGGCGGCGCGCGCGCGCGGCCGCGCGGGAGCAGGAGCCGAAGACCGCGGAGCAAAACGCATGACATCCGCGCCCCTCGACACGCTTGATCCGCAGGCCGATCCCGCCGCGCAACAGACCTCGGTCGAAGGCGCCGCCGGCGCGCTCTCCGTCACGCAGGCTTTGCTCTATCTCGACGGCGTGAGCGTGAGTTTCGACGGCTATAGGGCCATTCGCAATCTCTCGCTCTATGTCGCGCCGGGCGAGATGCGCGCCATCATCGGCCCCAATGGCGCCGGCAAGACGACGATGATGGACATCGTCACCGGCAAGACGCGCCCCGACGAAGGCGACGTGCTGTTCGATCACGGCCGGCACGATCTCACCAAGCTCGACGAAACCGCCATCGCGGAGCTGGGCGTGGGCCGCAAGTTCCAGAAGCCCACGGTGTTCGAAAGCCACAGCGTGGCCGACAATGTATTGCTCGCCCTGAAGGGGCCGCGCGGGCCTTTCGCCTCGCTGCTGGGCTGGCGCAACAAGGTCGCGCGCGAGCGGGTGGACGAAATCCTGCTCACGGCGGGCCTCATCGACCATCGGTCGCGGCTGGCGGGCGAAATCTCCCATGGCCAGAAGCAATGGCTCGAAATCGGCATGTTGCTGGCGCAGGATCCCGCCATCCTTCTCGTGGACGAACCGGTCGCGGGCATGACGGATGCGGAGACCGAGCAGACGGCGACCCTGCTGCGCGAAATCAACAAGGCGCATACGGTGATCGTGGTGGAGCACGACATGGCCTTCGTGCGCGCGCTCGCATGCAAGGTCACCTGCCTGCACGAAGGCTCTGTTCTGGCCGAAGGTTCGCTGGATCGCGTGGCCGCCGACGAGCGCGTGATCGAAGTCTATCTCGGGCGATGATCGGCGGAGCGCATGATGCTGAAGGTTGAAAACGTCGATCTCTATTACGGCGCCGCGCGCGCCCTGCGCGGCGTGAGCGTGGAGGCGCGGGTGGGCGAAGTCGCCTGCGTTCTCGGGCGCAACGGCGTGGGCAAGACCTCGCTCATGCGCGCCATCGTGGGCCATCAGCCCATCGCCGGCGGACGGGTGGAGCTGGGCGGGCGCGACCTGTCGCGGCTGGCCGCCTTCGAGCGCGCGCGCTGCGGCGTCGCCTATGTGCCGCAGGGCCGCGAGATTTTCCCGCTCTTGACGGTGAAGGAGAATCTGGAGACGGGCTTTGCGCCCCTTCCCCGCCGGGAGCGCTTCGTTCCCGACGAGATTTTCGATCTTTTCCCCGTGCTCGCCGAAATGATGCATCGGCGCGGCGGCGACCTCTCGGGCGGACAGCAACAGCAGCTCGCCATCGCCCGCGCGCTCGTCGCCCGCCCCAGGCTGCTTGTGCTGGACGAACCCACGGAAGGCATCCAGCCTTCCGTCATCAAGGACATCGGCCGCGCGATCGACTACTTGCGTCGGAAGGGCGAGATGGCCATCCTGCTCGTGGAGCAATATTTCGACTTCGCCCGCGACCTGGCTGATTCCTTCGTCGTGCTGGAGCGCGGCGAAGTCGTCATGTCGGGCGGCCGGGCGGAATTGCAGGGCGAGGATGTACGCAAGCGCATCGCTATCTGACCACGGGAGCGACGGCGACGGCGGCGGGACCGATCCGCTCGCCGATCCTCTTTCTTGCGATCCCTTGGCGTCGATCCGCGCGCGCGGGCGCGTGGCCTTGCGCGCCCATGTCTGCGAGGGCCGCACGCGGCGCGCGAGCCTGCGCGAGGAGGGCGCCTTGCGCCTGCGCTTTCCCGCCGAAACCGCGAGCCGGCTCGACGCCGTGGCGGTGAACGTCGCCGGGGGCATGGCGGGCGGCGACGTCTATGAGGTGGAGATCGTCGCGCAGGCGGGCGCGCAGGTGACCTTCGCCACCGCATCCGCCGAAAAAGTTTATCGGGCGCTGGGCGCGCCCACGCGCGCCGATCTGCGGCTGCGGGCGGAGGCGGGCGCGCGGCTCGCCGCCCTTCCGCAGGAGACGATCCTGTTCGACGGCGCCCGGCTGCGCCGGCGCGTGGAGATCGACCTGCAGGGGGATGCGCGGCTCGTCCTGTGCGATCTTCTCGTTCTCGGCCGCGCCGCCATGGGCGAGGAGGTGCGCACGCTCGATTGGGCCGACCAATGGCGCCTGCGCCGTGACGGCGCGCTTGTATGGGCGGACGCCGCGCGGCTGCAGGGCGATGCGACGGCGCGCCTGGCCTCCGGCGCGACGGGGGCCGGCGCGCGCGCTTTCGGCCTCGTGCTCTACGCCGCGCCCGACGCGCAGTCCCATCTCGAGCCCCTGCGCGAAAGCCTGGCGCAGGCGGGCGCCTACGCCTGCGAGGCGGGCGCGTCCTGTTTCGACGATCTTCTTCTGGCGCGTTTCGTCGCGCCCGACGCTCTGGGCGCCCGGCGCGCCATGGAGCGCGCCCTGCGCCTTCTGCCTGACGGATCGCCGCCGCGATCCTGGTCCACCTGACGTGAAGCGAGTCGAGCCATGAATCTGACGCCGCGTGAAAAAGACAAGCTGCTCATCTCCCTCGCCGCCATGGTGGCGCGCAACAGGCTGGCGCGCGGCGTCAAGCTCAATCATCCCGAGGCGGTGGCGCTGATCACCGATTTCGTGCTGGAAGGCGCGCGCGACGGGCGCTCCGTGGCCGATCTCATGGAGGCGGCCGCCCATGTGGTGACCCGCGCGCAGGTGATGGAGGGCGTCGCGGAGATGATCCACGACGTGCAGGCCGAGGCCACCTTTCCCGACGGCACGAAGCTCGTCACCGTCCACGAACCGATCCGCTAAGGAGCGCCCATGATCCCCGGCGAAATCATCACCCAAGACGGCGAGCTGATCCTCAACGACGGCCGTCAGACCGTCACGCTCGTCGTGTCGAATTCCGGCAATCGGCCCATTCAGGTGGGATCGCATTATCATTTCTACGAGACGAACGGCGCGCTTGTCTTCGACCGCGAGAAAGCGCGCGGCTTCCGCCTCGACATCGCGGCGGGCACGGCCGTGCGGTTCGAGCCCGGCCAGACGCGCGAGGTGACGTTGGTCGCGCTTGCGGGCGGGCGCCGCGTCTTCGGATTTCAGCAGAAGATCATGGGCGGCCTGTGAGCCGCTGACGCATCGAGGGTTCTCCCATGCCAGCACGCATTTCCCGCGCCGCCTACGCCGCCATGTTCGGCCCCACGACCGGCGATCGCATCCGCCTCGCCGACACCGACCTCTTCATCGAGGTCGAGAAAGATTTCACCACCTATGGCGAGGAGGTGAAGTTCGGCGGCGGCAAGGTGATCCGCGACGGCATGGGCCAGTCGCAAGCCTCGCGCGCGCAAGGCGCCGTCGATACGGTCATCACCAACGCGGTCATCCTCGACCATTGGGGGATCGTGAAGGCCGACATCGGCCTGCGCGACGGGCGCATCGTCAAGATCGGCAAGGCGGGCAATCCTGACATCCAGCCGGGCGTGGACATCATCGTGGGGCCCGGCACGGAAGTGATCGCCGCGGAAGGGAAGATCGTCACGGCCGGCGGCTTCGACACGCATATTCATTTCATCTGCCCCCAGCAGATCGAGGAGGCGCTCATGTCCGGCGTCACCTCCATGCTGGGCGGCGGCACGGGCCCCGCCCATGGCACGTTCGCCACCACCTGCACGCCGGGCCCCTGGCATATCGCGCGCATGATCGAGGCGGCCGACGCCTTTCCGATGAATCTCGGCTTCGCCGCCAAGGGAAACGCGGCGACGCCGGCCGCGCTGGAGGAGCAGATCCTGGCCGGCGCCTGCGCCATGAAACTGCATGAGGATTGGGGAACCACGCCCGCCGCCATCGACAATTGCCTGTCGGTGGCCGATCCATTCGACGTGCAGGTGATGATCCACACCGACACGCTGAATGAGTCGGGCTTCGTGGAGGATACGATCGCCGCGTTCAAGGGACGCACGATCCACGCCTTCCATACGGAAGGGGCGGGCGGGGGCCATGCGCCCGACATCATCAAGGTCTGCGGCCTGCCCAATGTCCTGCCCTCCTCGACCAATCCGACGCGGCCCTTCACCGTCAACACGCTCGACGAACATCTCGACATGCTGATGGTCTGCCACCATCTCGATCCCTCGATCACCGAAGATCTGGCTTTCGCGGAAAGCCGCATCCGCAAGGAGACGATCGCCGCGGAGGACATTCTCCACGACATCGGCGCGCTGTCGATGATGTCGTCGGACTCGCAGGCCATGGGCCGCGTCGGCGAGGTCATCATCCGCACATGGCAGACCGCCGACAAGATGAAGCGCCAGCGCGGGCGTATGAAGGACGAGCGCGGCGACAACGACAATCTGCGCGCGCGCCGCTATATCGCCAAATATACGATCAATCCCGCCATCGCCCATGGCGTGTCGCGCCATATCGGCTCGCTGGAGGAAGGCAAGATCGCCGATCTCGTGGTCTGGTCGCCCGCGTTCTTCGGCGTGAAGCCCGATTGCGTGGTGAAGGGCGGCATGATCGCCGCCGCGCCCATGGGCGATCCCAATGCGTCGATCCCCACGCCGCAGCCGGTGCATTATCGGCCCATGTTCGGCGCCTATGGCAAGGCCGTGGCGTCGACCTCCGTCACCTTCGTCTCCCAGGGCGCCATCGACGCGGGACTCGCCGGCCGGCTTGGCCTCGCCAAGCGGCTGGTGGCGGTGGAGAACGTGCGCTCGGGACTCTCCAAGAAGGACATGATCCATAATTCCGCCACGCCCAAGGTGGAGGTGGATCCCGAGACCTATGTGGTGAAGGCCGACGGCGAGGTTCTGGTCTGCGAGCCGGCCGACGTTCTTCCCATGGCGCAGCGCTATTTTATGTATTGAACGCCTGCGTCCGCGCCATCGCAGGCGCGGGGCGCGCGAAAAGGCGTGCAAAGCGGCGCGCCAGCCTTTATCGCAGCGGCGGGCCAAATGAGGGAGCGACCATGATCCGCGCGAATTTCATCTCCACCAAGGGCGCATGGCGGGCGACGCCGGCCGACACGATCGTGCTCGATTACGAGGGCCGGCATCGCCGCCGCGTCGTGATGAAGGCGACGCGCGGCGTGGAATTCCTGCTCGACCTGCCCGACGCCGTGGCGCTGCGCGGCGGCGACGCGCTGGTGCTGGAGGACGGGCGGCTCATCGAGATCGTCGCCGCGCCCGAAGCGCTGGCCGAGGCGCGTTGCGCGGATCCGCGCCAGCTCGCGCGCGTGGCCTATCATGTCGGCAATCGCCATGCGCCGGCGGAGATTCTCGCCAATCGCCTGCGCATCCGGCGCGACCATGTGCTGGAGGAGATGGTGCGCGGGCTGGGCGCGAAGGTCAGTCACATCGAGGCGCCTTTCGAGCCCGATACGGGCGCCTATGAAGCGCCGGCGCCCGCTCACGACCACGCCCGTCACGATCACGCCCGTCACGATCACGCGCATCACGATCATGCCCATCACGATCACGCGCATGACGATTCCTGCGGATGCGGCGACGATCACAAGCATGATCACAAAGATGATCACGCGCACGACCACAAAGCGCATGACCACAAAGCGCACGATCACAAGCACGACCACGCGCACGATCACGCCCATCACAAGCACGATCACAAGCATGGGTGATCCCCCGCTCGAGCTGTTCGCATGGCTCTCGCCGGCCTATCCGGTGGGCGCCTTCGCTTATTCGCACGGGCTCGAATGGGCCGTGGAGGCGGGCGACGTGCGCGACGGCGCGAGCCTATTCGACTGGCTCGAGTCGCTTCTGGCGCATGGCTCGGGCCGCAACGACGCGCTTCTCTTCGCCGCCGCCTGGCGGGCGACGCAGAGCGGCGACATGGCGGGCCTGCGCGAGATCGCCGAACTGGCGGCGGCGCTTGCGCCCTCGCGCGAGCGTCGGCTTGAAAGCCTGCAGCAGGGCGCGGCCTTTTGCGCGGTCACGCACGCGGCCTGGCCGCATCCCGCTTTCGCGCGCGCTTGCGAGGCGATGGGCGCGCAGGCGCCTTACGTCGTCTGTTTCGCCGCCGCGGCCGGCGCCCATGGCCTGGCGCTGCGCCCTGCGCTGGACGGATTCATCGCCGCTTTCGCGGCCAATCTGGTGTCCGCCGCCGTGCGGTTGAGCGTTCTGGGGCAGACGGACGGGCAAGGCGCGCTCGCCCGGCTTGCGCCGCTCGCCGCCCGTCTGGCGCAAGAGTGCGAAGCCGGCGATCTCGACGATCTCGGCGGCTGCGCGTTCCGCGCCGATCTCGCCTCCCTGCGTCACGAAACCCAATATTCGAGGTTGTTTCGATCATGAGCCAGAACGGACCATTGCGCGTGGGCGTGGGCGGGCCTGTGGGCGCCGGCAAGACGGCCTTGCTCGAAGCCCTGTGCAAGAGATTTCGCGACGTCTACGACATCTGCGCCATCACCAACGATATTTTCACCAAGGAGGACGCGCGCATCCTCACCGCCGCCGGCGCCTTGCCGGAAGAGCGCATCATGGGCGTGGAGACGGGCGGCTGTCCGCATACGGCCATTCGCGAGGATTGTTCGATCAATCTGCATGCGGTGGCGCAGATGCGCAGCAAGTTTCCCGCGCTCGATCTCATCCTCATCGAATCGGGCGGCGACAATCTCGCCGCCACCTTCAGCCCGGAACTGGCCGACATCACGATCTATGTGATCGATGTCGCGCAGGGCGAAAAAATTCCGCGCAAGGGCGGGCCGGGCGTCACGCGCTCCGACCTTCTGGTCATCAACAAGATCGACCTCGCGCCCATGGTGGGCGCCGACCTTTCGGTGATGGAGGCTGACGCGCGGCGCCAGCGCGGCGCGCGCCCCTTCGTCTTCTCCAACATGCGCGACGGCACGGGCCTCGACGTGATCGCCGCCTTCATCGAACGCAGCGGCGGCCTGAACGCCTGAGCCGCCGGCGCCGACCCGGCGCGCCCGCATCAAGCCCCGCTTGTCTTCGCGTGAACGAAAGCTCCGCATTTCGCGTTTCCAGTCTGTGCCTGCGTTCCCGCCTCGCCAGCGCTCGTGGAGAGAGACTTGCCGCGCCTCGTCACCTGGAACGTCCATCGCTGCGTGGGCCGCGACGGCCGATGCGCGCCCGAGCGCATCGCCCGCCTGCTGGCTGAACTCAACGCCGACATCATCGCCCTGCAGGAGCTGGACATCCGCCGCTCCCGCACGGGGCGGGTGGATCAGGCCGAGGCCATCGCCGAGGCTTTGGGCATGACCCATCATTTTCATCCCGCCTATCGCGTGATGGAGGAGGCCTATGGCGACGCCATTCTCACCGCGCGACCTTCGCGGTTCATCAAGGGCGCCGCCTTGCCGGGCGTGGGCCCGCTGGCGGGGCTTGAGCCGCGCGGCGCCGTATGGGCGAGCGTGCATGTGGGCGGGGCGGAGCTGAACGTCGTCAACACGCATCTTGGCCTGCGCGGGCGCGAACGCCTCGTGCAGGTGGAGACCCTGCTGGGGCCCGACTGGATCGGCGGGCCCGCCTGCCGCGAGCCAGTGATGCTGGTCGGCGATTTTAACGCCATTCCGCGCTCGCGCGTTTATGCGCGCCTCTCCGCCGCCTTTCACGATGCGCAATGCGTGGGCCAGCGTCGCCAGCCGCAGGCGACCTTTCCCGCGCGCCTGCCGTTCCTGCGGCTCGACCATGTGTTCGTGAGCCGCGGCGTGGACGTGTCGCGCGCGCAGACCTTGCGCTCGCCGGAAGCGCGCATCGCCTCCGATCATCTGGCCCTTGTGGTGGATTTCACGCTGCGCCCCGGCATCCTGCGCCATGCGCCTGCGGGCAGCCATGCGTCCGCGGCCAGCCACGCGCATGGATGAGGGATCAGGCCTGCGGCTTGCGCGTTAGGCGCTGATGTCGTCCAAAGCCCAGGCAGGCCCGGCGCGCCCGCGCGCGCGCAAAGGGCGCCGCTTTCTGCGCCTCGGCCTCGCCGTGCTTGGCGTTGCGCTGGCGGGCGCGCTGCTTTATCGCACGTTGTCGCAAACCTCGATGGCGGAGCTTCGCGTCGCGCTGGCGAGCGTGGCTCCCGGGCGCGTCGCCGCCGCGCTGGCCTTCGCGGCGGCGAGCTATATGTGCCTGACCCTGTTCGACTGGCTTGGCGCGCGCTATGCGGGCCGTCCGCTGCCCTGGCGCAAGGCGGCGCGCGCGTCCTTCGTCAGCCTGTCGCTGGGCCATAATATCGGCTTCGCGGCCTTGTCGAGCGGCGCCATTCGCTATCGCTTCTACGCGCGCTGGGGCTTTCGCGCGGAAGACGTGGCGAAACTGATCGCCTTTTGCGCGCTCACCGTCGGCCTTGGTCTGGCCGGTCTCGCCGGACTGGCGCTGACATTCGCGCCGCAGGCCGTCGCAGGCCTCGGCCTTTCGGCCGGCGCGGCGCGCGCGCTGGGCCTCGGCTGTCTCTTCGCCTGCGCAATCTGGCTCGCCTGTTGCGTCGTGCTGCGCGGGCGCATGCGCGTGCGAGGCTGGACGCTGGCCTTGCCGGAGCCGCGTCTGGCTTTGGCGCAATTGATGGTCGGCCCGCTCAATTTCGCCTGCGTGGCCGCCTGTCTGCATCAAGCCCTGTCGGCTTTCGCGCCCGTCGATTACGGCCCGGTCGCGACGGCTTATGTGGCGGCCAATGTCGCCACGCTCATCAGCCACGCGCCGGGCGGATTGGGAGTCATCGAGACGGTGGTGGGCGCGCTCATCCCCGGCGAGCGGGTGCTGGCGGCGCTCATTCTGTTTCGCTTCGCTTATTTCATCATCCCCCTCGCTTTGGGCCTTATTCTCTTCGCCTATAGCGAAGCGCGCATTCGTCGCGCGCGCGGCTAGCGCTTGCGTTTGCGCTTCAGGAACCACAAGGGCTCGAAGGGACGGGCGGGATCGAGCAGCCCCGTGCCGAAGACCGGCCGCACCGGCCCGGGCGAGGCCAGCGCCTCGAAGCAGCGCAAGCCCGCGCCTTGCGCATAAGCCGCGCCGTTCAGCGCGTCGATCCCGCGCGTCATGGAGCCTGTCGCGGCCTCTTGCGCGGCGACGTCCAGCGGCGAGACCGCCAGATGTTCGCCGATCAGGCGCCGCCGCAGATCGGCGATGGCCGCGCGAGTGCGCCACTCGCGCGCTTCGATGGCGAGATCGCATTCGGTGTCGAGGCCCATCGAGCGATTGTTGAGATTCGACGAACCGATGCGCAGGAAGCGATCGTCCACGATGATCAGCTTGGAATGCACCATCAAGGGTTCGCCGGCGACCACGCGATAGCAAATGCGCAGCCGGTCATGCAGGTCGGCGCGTTTCAGGCGCCGCATCAGGCGGTCGCGATTGCGCCCCATCACCAGACGCTCCGCGAAGCCGCGGGATTCATGGGTCATCAGCACCATCACGTCCGGCCCGTCGGGACGCCGCAGGGCCTGCGCCAGCAAGGCGCCGACGAAGGCGCATGTCATATATTGCGCCTCGATATAGACGCTGCGCCGCGCCGCGCGCAGGCAGGCGCGCGTCAAGGCTTCCGCCTCGCGGATCTCCGCTTCGCCGGGCCCGGCGGGCGCGGTGCGCGCGACGCCGACATCCACGTCGGCGAAATCGGGTTCGAGATCCTCCGGCCAGAGGTCCGGCTGCGCGCGCTCGGGCGCAGGCGCGAGGCTTTCGCCCGTCGCGCGTGTCCAGCGTGCGCGCGCGATCTGCGCCACCGCGCGCGCCGCCGGCCCGTCGACGATCATCTGGATGCATGGATGGCGCGATAGGGCGCGCCCTCCGGGCTCGTGCGCAGCGGATCGTCGGGCGCATGCGGCCTTCGGTCCCAGCGCCGCACGGTGAGATCCATTCCGCCTGCAAAGGCGAGGGATTCGTCCACGCAGATGATTTTCTGATGATGCGCCGCATAGATGGGGTGGAAGGAATCCAGCCGCAGATGAATGCGCGGATGTTTCTCCCATGGCGCGCCCAGCAGAAGCTGCGTCGGCTCGCTGGGCGCGTGCACAACCGCGACGCTCCACACCAGCACGCGGATTTCAAGCTCGGGGCGCGCATCCGCGAGACTGCGCAGGAAGGCGCCGAGCGGGCGCCCGTGGGGATCGTCAGGCCGCAGGCGGATGCGATGATCGAAATCCCAGCCGAGTATGAGGATGCTGCGGCGCGCCTGTTTGAGCGCCTGTTCGAGCCGCAGGAAATAATCCGCGCCGTCGATCAACGCGGCCGCGCGATACGCGCGCGCCACGACCGCGCATGTGTCGCCCGCGCGCAAAATCTCCAGCGGCGTCTCCAGCGGCGTCTCCGGCGGCGTCGTTCGCGCATCCGCGGCGATGCGCGAGGGTTCCGGTTTGGCTTGCGCGCGCTTCATGGGCGGGCAATGCGTGTGGCGCGCGCTTGTTCCCTGCGCCGGTCAGGCCTGCGTCCATTCCAGCATGATCGTGGCGAGCGGCGGGCATAACAGCGTCAGGGAATGAGGAAAGCCGTGGCTTTCTTCCGCCTGCGTGCGCAGCCCTTCGCCATTGCCGAGTCCTGAGCCTCCGTAAGCCGGCGAATCCGTATTGACGATCTCGCGCCAGAAGCCCGCGCGCGGCGCGCCCATGCGATAATCATAGCGCGGGACGGGCGTGAAATTGCTCACGACGATGACGATGGCGCTGCGCGTCTTGTCGAAGCGCGCGAAGGCGACCACGCAATTGTCGCGGTCGTCGCCCACGATCCATTGAAAGCCGTCCGCCTCGCAATCCCTTTCATGCAGCGCGGGGCGGGCGCGATAGACGTGGTTGAGGTCTTTCACGAGCGCCTGAACGCCCTTGTGCGGCGGGTCCGCCAGCAAATGCCAGTCGAGGCTGGAATCGTGGTTCCATTCGTTCTCCTGCGCGAATTCTCCGCCCATGAAGAGGAGCTTCTTGCCCGGATGGCCCCACATGAATCCGTAAAAGGCGCGCAGATTGGCGAAGCGCCGCCAGCGGTCGCCGGGCATGCGGCCGATGAGGCTGCGCTTGCCATGCACAACCTCGTCATGGCTGAGCGGCAGGATGTAGTTTTCCGAAAAGCCGTAGAGCAGGCCGAAGGTGAGGTCGTGATGGTGATGGCGGCGATAGATGGGATCGCGCGACATGTAGCGCAGCGTGTCGTGCATCCAGCCCATGTTCCATTTGAAGCCGAAGCCCAGACCGCCTGTCCAGGCCGGACGCGACACGCCGGGCCATGCGGTGGATTCCTCCGCGACCGTCACCGCGCCGGGGCATGCGGAATAAGCGGCTTCATTGGCGCGGCGCAAAAAGGCGATGGCCTCAAGATTCTCGTTGCCGCCGTAGCGATTGGGCACCCATTCGCCCGCCTTGCGCGAATAATCGAGATAGAGCATCGAGGCGACCGCATCCACGCGCAAGCCGTCCAGCCCATAGCGTTCGAGCCAGAAGCGAGCGTTGTCCACGAGAAAGGCCTCCACTTCCTTGCGGCCGAAATTATAGATCAGCGTGCCCCAATCCTGATGGAGGCCCTGGCGCGGATCGGCATGTTCGTAAAGATGCGTGCCGTCGAAAGCCGCCAGCCCATGCGCATCGCCGGGAAAATGCGCCGGCACCCAATCCAGCAACACGCCGAGTCCGCGCGCATGCGCCTCGTCGACGAAATGCGCGAAATCCTCCGGCGGGCCGAACCGGCTCGTCGGAGCGTAAAGCGAAATGGGCTGATAGCCCCATGAGCCGTCGAAGGGGAATTCGGTGATGGGCAGAAGCTCGATATGGGTGAAGCCCATCTCCTGCGCATAGGGAAGCAGGCGCTGCGAAAGCTCGCGCCATGTCAGCGGGCGGTTCGCCTCCTCCGCCACGCGCGCCCAGGAGCCGAGATGGCACTCATAGATCGAGATCGGCCGTTCGCGCGCAGCCTGCGCTTTCGCGACTTGCGCGGCCAGAGGCGAACAGGCGGGCGCAGGCAGCCCGTGCACGATGGAGGCGGTGGCGGGCGGACGCTCGGCGCGAAAGGCGAAGGGATCGGCCTTCAGCGGCAGGAGAGCGCCGTCGGGCCCGGCGATCTCGAATTTATACAGCGCGCCTGCGCGCACGCCGGGAATGAACAATTCCCAGACCCCATGCGCATGCCGGCGCCGCATGGCGTGCGCGCGCCCGTCCCAATGGTTGAAATCGCCGACCACGCTCACGCGCGTCGCATTGGGCGCCCATGTGGCGAAGAGAACGCCCTGCGCATCGCCTATATCGCGCGGATGCGCGCCGAGAATCTCATAGACCGGCTTCGCGCCCTCGCCGCGCGCGCCGGCCAGCTCCTCATCCTGCAGGATCACGCCGAAGGAATAGGGGTCGCGCAGCCGCCGCGCGCCGGCCTCTTCGACGATCTCCAGCGCGTAATGGGGTCGCCGCGCGCTTTCCAGACGCAGGATCCAGAGCCCCTCCTCATGCGCGCGGGCCAAAGCGCCCAGCCGCTCGCCCGTCACCGCGTCTTGCGCGCGCACAGCCGTCGCTTGCGGCGCCATGGCGCGGATCTCCCATATATGCGGCGCGATCTCATGGGGACCGAGCACGCTGAAGGGATCGACGCGCCAGCGCTCCATCAAGGCCTGCGGCGAATCCGCCCTGTTCTGGGCCGGCTCGCTCTCGTGCTGTGACTCGGTCTGTGTGTCGCTCATGCGCGCGGGCCTGTCTTGTCGAGGATCTGAAGAACGCCACGCACGGGAAGGCCGATCCATTGCGGCCTGAACTCGGCTTCGTAATGGATCTCATACAATGCTTTGGCCAAAAGCTTAAGCCCAAGCAAGCGCTCTTGCGCCTCGCGCGGCGCGATATCGGCGGGGGAGGCGGCGACGCCCGCCTCATAGGCGGTGAGAAAGAGCCGCGCGACGAAATCGCCGCCGGCTTCCCCCAGCGCATGGGCGCGTTGGGGATCGGTGAGCAGGCGCCGCTCAATGCCCAGAATCGCCGATTCGGCCGCATAGGCGATGGACCGCATCATGCCCGCCACGTCGCGCAGCGGCGTGTCCTTGGCGAAACGCGCCTGCGGCGGGCGCGTCGGCTCGCCCTCGAAATCCACGATTCGCAAATCGCTCTGGGCGATCAGCACTTGCCCGAGATGATAATCGCCATGCACGCGGATTTTCGGCACGCGGATTTTTTGCCCGCGCGCCGGCGCGGCCGCGCAAGCCGCGATGGCGGCCTGCGTCTCCTCGCGCCGCTTGAGCAGGCGTGCGATCATCTCGGCGGCGTCGTCGGGGATCTCGCGCAGACGCGCGAGCGCGGCGAAGGCCATGCGCGCATCCTCCTGCGCCTCCTCGATCATGCGCCCCACGTCTTCGCCGCTCAGCTCCTCGCGCGCGAAAGCGGGATCCGCGGTGGGGCTTGCGAAGGCGCGATGCATGTCGGCGGTGCGCGCGCCAAGGCTTTCGGCGAGCGGCGCGAAATCGGCCAGCGCCTCGCCGATGTCCGGCGCCCGTTCCTCCGGGGCGGCGAGCAGGGATTCGAACGCGCGGCGGAACATGTCCACGCTGCGCGACCATGCGTCGCCCTGATTGCGCACGAAGCGCTGCATGATGGCGAGCGGTGTTTGCGCGCCGTCCGCGCCCACATGCACCATGGCGCCGTAAAAGGCGGGAATCGCCTCAAAGCCCGCAGCCGTCAGAAAGCGCGCGCAATCCACCTCGGGATTGCCGCCCCTTTGCAGACGCCGATAGATTTTGATGATGGCGTCTTCCCCGAGCGCCAGCGACGAATTGCTTTGTTCGCCGCCAAGCCGGCGGCTTTCCAGCTCCGCAAGGCGCTGCGGCGCTGCCTCATCCGCAAAACATCGGATCGATCCGTCGCCCGGACAGATCAGCTCGCGCCCCTCCAGCATCAGGCGCGCCAGCGTCGCGCCGAAATCGGGATCCGCGTCCGCGTCATAGGCCAACCCCATGCGCGACCCGCGCCGCACGCGCGCGGCAGCCCAGGCCAGAACGTTGTCCTCCTCGGCCTCTTCGTTGATGGCCAGCGGCGTGAAATAAGTCTGCGTCTCTTGTGCGCGCAAGGACACGTCGAGTTGCGCCAGAAGAAAGGATCGATGCCG
>CAIXDD010000124.1 GCA_903918155.1 uncultured Hyphomicrobiales bacterium | reverse complement strand
GTCACGGAGTATCGGGATGAACCTCAATCGTTCGCGGCTTGCCGGATCGGCGGCGAATCTGGCGTCTTCGGGTTTGGCGGCTTCAGGTCTGGCCCCCTCGCGCCCGGCGCCGTCGCCCTTGATCCCGGCGCGGCCCGCGCCGTCCCCCTCCGCTTATTCTTCCGTTCAAGGCGATGCGCGCAACGTGGTCTGGCTGCCCCGCTCGCGCAAGGCGGGGCGGCGCCCCGGCGACCTTCTGGTCGTGCTTTTGGCCTCGGGCGTCATCATCCTTCTGGGTCTGGTGGCGGTCATCGTCCGCTTCGGTCCCGCCAACGAGCCCGCCGCCAGCCTCGCGCTCGCCCCGCAGGCGCAGCGCGCCCGGCCATCCCCGCCCGCCGCGCCCGCGCCGCCCCCAGCGGCCAAGGAAACCGCCAAGGAGGCGGCCAAGGAGGCTGTCTTGCAGACCGCCATGGCCCCCGCTCCGGTCGCGGCCGCGCGCGCCATCGTGCCGGCCGCCCCCCTGTCCGAACAGCCGCCGGGCCTCGCCTTCGCGCCCGATCCGCCGCGCCTGGTCACGCCCGTCCCGGAGCCCGCGCCCGCCCCGCGCGTCGCCCGGCTCGATCCGCAGACCGCGCCCACGCCCACCGTCCGCCCCGCGCCCGTGCGCGAGCCGAGCCAGACGGGCGGCGCGAAACCCGCCCTCGCCAAACCGGACGCCGACAAAGCCGAGTCCGCCCCCCTGCGGCGCGGGGGCGAGGGCTCGACCTGGGCCGTTTATTTCGACCGGTTCCCCGACCAGAAATCCGTCGCCGCGCAGATCAATGCGCTGCAGGGCAAATACGGCCCGCATCTGGGCGGGCGCCGCCTCACCTATGCGCGCGCCAGCGACGAAGGCTGGCGGGTGCGCGTGGCCGGCCTCACGGCGGAATCGGCGGGCGAGATCTGCGAGAAAGTGCGCAAGACCGGCGGCGCCTGCGCCGTCGGCGGGCGCTGAACCCGCGGCCTTGCCCCGCGCGGGCGCCGCGCCTACAAGTCGCGCCCATGAACCGGCCGCCGCAGGACCGGTCGCGCAGGGCCCCGCCGTTCCATGACCGATTCGCAAGACCAGAAGCCGTCCGTGAAGGCGCGCCTGCCGCGCGGCCTCGCCGATCGCGGCCCCGCCGAGATCGCCGCCACCCAACGCATGATGCAGGCGATCCGGGAAACCTACGAGCTTTACGGCTTCGAGGCGGTGGAGACGCCGTTCATCGAATATACTGAAGCGCTGGGCAAGTTCCTGCCCGATCTCGATCGTCCCAACGAGGGCGTGTTCTCCTTTCAGGACGACGACGAGCAATGGCTCTCGCTGCGCTATGACCTCACCGCGCCGCTCGCCCGCTATGTGGCGGAGAATTACGAGCGCATCGCCAAGCCCTATCGCAGCTATCGCGCGGGCTATGTCTTCCGCAACGAGAAGCCCGGCCCCGGCCGCTTCCGCCAGTTCATGCAATTCGACGCCGACACGGTGGGCTCCGCCAGCGTCGCCGCCGACGCGGAGATCTGCATGATGGCCGCCGACACGCTGGAGCGGCTGGGCGTGGGCCGCGGCGATTACGTCGTCAAGGTCAACAATCGCAAGGTGCTCGACGGCGTGCTCGAAGCCGCGGGCCTTGCGGGCGAGGGCCGCGCCGCGCAAAGGCTGATCGTGCTGCGCGCCATCGACAAGCTGGATCGACTGGGCCCGGAAGGCGTGCGCCTGTTGCTGGGCCCCGGCCGCAAGGACGAGTCCGGCGATTTCACCAAGGGCGCCGATCTCGCCGCCTCCGCCATCGAGCGCATCATCGCCTTCACGCAGGCGCGCGCCGCCGATAACGCGGGCACCGTGGGCCGCCTCGCCGATGCCGTGGGCGCCTCCGAGCGCGGACAGGAAGGCGTGCGCGAATTGCGCGAGATCGCCGATCTGTGCGACGCCGCCGGCTATGGCGACGGACGCGTGACGATCGATCCCGCCGTCGTGCGCGGTCTCGAATATTACACCGGCCCCGTCTATGAAGCGGAGCTTCTCTTCGAGGCGAAGGACGAGGCGGGCCGCCCCATGCGCTTCGGATCGGTGGGCGGCGGCGGACGTTACGACGGTCTGGTCGCGCGCTTCCGCGGCGAGCCCGTGCCGGCCACGGGCTTTTCCGTCGGCGTGTCGCGCCTGCTCGCCGCCTTGCAGGCGATCAAATCGCCGATCCTCGACGCGCAGGCCCTGCGCGGGCCCGTCGTCGTGCTGGTGATGGATAAGGATCAGGTCGCGCGCTATCAGGGTTTCGTGGCGCGCCTGCGCGCGGCGGGCGTGCGCGCGGAAATGTATCTCGGCGCCGCCGGCATGAACGCGCAGCTCAAATACGCCGACCGGCGCAATGCGCCCTGCGCGGTGATCCAGGGCTCCAACGAACGCGAAAAGGGCGAGGTGACGATCCGCGACCTTGCGCTGGGCGCGCAGCTCGCCGCAGCCACCAAGGATCGCGCCGATTATCTCGAACTGCGCCAGCGCGCGCAATTCTCGGTGAGCGAGGACAGGCTCGTGGAGGCGGTGCGCGAGGTGCTGGGCCGCTAGGCCGCGCGCGCGGGGCCCTAGACTTTCACGTTCACGCCCAGGCGCGTGAGTTTGGCCTGCGGATCGCGATAGGCCTCCTGCAGGTCCACGTCCCAATAGCGCAATTCCTCAAGGGGAATGGGCTCGCCCGTGACGGCGCAGCGCACGAAGGCGCCGGGGCGCATCACGCGAAAATCGCCGTCGAGGAATTGCACCTGCGCTTCGGGCGCGCCGGGCGCGGGCGTGTGATCCATGCGGTTCATGCGGTCGGTTCCTGTTCGCGCCACAATAGGCGCGCGCGCGGGGAACGCAAGATCGACGCGCCCTCGCGCCGCGCTCAGGCTGCCGCGGCTTCCTTCTGCGCGGAGGGCGCGACGCTGCGCACCAGCGTCACCGTGCAGGACGCGCGCGCGGCGACTTCGGAGGAGACGCTCCCCAGGAAGCGGCGCACCTGCGACTGGCCGCGCGCGCCCATGATGATCTGGTCGGCGTGGTTCTTGTCGGCGAATTCCAACAGCGCTTCGGCGGGGTCCATGTGTTCGAGCACATGGAAGCTGATCTTTTCCGTCGCCATGCCCAGCGGCCGCGCCCAATCCTTCAATTCGACGAGCCGCTGCACATGGATGTTGCGCCCCTCCGAGTCGAAAGGATCGTGCACGAAGACGGCGCTCAGCTTCAACACGTTCACGCAGGCCAGCCGCACGTCGCCGGCGGAGGCGAGCACGCGCTCGGTCTGCGCGCGCACCGCCTCGGCGAGATATTCCAGTCCCTCGGACAGATCGACCGCCACGAGAACGATGGCCCCCGATTCCGGCGCATAGGCCTGCGGCTCCGGCGGCGGCAGCGCGCGCACGCGCAGCCAGCGGCGCAAGGCCACCGGCAGGCTGTCGCGGCGCAGGCGCTCGGAGCGCTCCGTCAGATGCACCGCATCGGGATTTTGCAAAGCGAAAGCGAGGCGCGCCGGCGTCTGATACCGTTTGGCGGGATCGACTTCGAGGCAGCGCAGGATGATCTCCTGCAGCCAGGGCGGCACGTCCTTGCGAATGCGGCGCGGGGGCACGGGATCGCGCCACAGGCGCGTCTTCAGCGCCTGCTGCGAGCGCGGCACGCCGAAGGGGCGCTCGCCGGTGGCCAGATGATAGAGCAGCACGCCGAGGGAGAAAATGTCGGAGCGCGGATCGGAGCGGTTCTGGCGCACCTGTTCCGGCGAGATATAGGGCGCGGTTCCCATCGGCAATTGGAACTCGGCCTCCAGAAGGTCGGGCATTTCGCGATGGCGCGAAAGGCCGAAATCGATGAAGCACGCCTCGCCGCTTTCGCGCATCATGATGTTGGAGGG
>CAIXDD010000123.1 GCA_903918155.1 uncultured Hyphomicrobiales bacterium | reverse complement strand
GGGAAAGCTGGGATCGCGGGAAATGACGGCGGCGTCCGATCTCGACGTGATCTTGCTCTATGATTTCGAGGAGGAGCGCGCGGAGTCCGACGGCGCCCGCCCGCTCCACGCAACGCAATATTATACGCGCCTCACGCAGAGGCTCATTTCCGCGCTCACCGTCTCCACCCGGCGCGGCGGCCTCTACGAAGTGGATATGCGCCTGCGCCCGTCGGGACGGCAGGGCCCCGTCGCGACCAAGCTGCGCAGCTTCAGCGATTATCAGCGCAGCGAGGCGGAGACATGGGAGCATATGGCGCTCACCCGCGCGCGCCTGATCGCGGGCGACGAAAGCCTGGGCGCCGAAATCGGCGCGCTCGTCGCCGGGACGCTGCGTCGCCCGCGCGATGCGGCGTTGCTGCGCAAGGACGTGCGCGACATGCGGGCGCTGATCGCGCAGGAGAAGGGCGAGGATGATCCCTGGGACCTGAAGCTCGCATCCGGCGGGCTCATCGATCTGGAGTTCATCGCGCAATATCTATCTTTGCGCCATGCGCCGGATGCGCCCGACGTGCTCGATGTGTCGACAGCCGGCGTCTTCGCGAATGCGGGGCGTCTTGGTCTTCTGGCGCCCGCGCAGGTCGATGCGCTCGTGCAGGCGCATGCGCTTTATGGCGCGGTCACGCAGATGATCAGGCTGGCCATCGACGGCGCTTTTCATCCGAAGGCGGCGGGCGCGGGCGTATTGCGGCGCATCGCCTCCGCCGCCCATGCGCCGGATTTTCCGCGCGTCGAGCGCGAACTCGTGGAGCGCCGCGCCGAGGTGCGGCGGCTCTTCACCGAAATTCTCGGCGGCTGAGCGTCAGGCGGCCGCGTCTTCGCGCATGATTTCAGGTCGCGCGAACGGTCGCTGCGCCGCGCTCGCCAGAGGCAGGCGCACGCGCACCTGCGTGCCCATGCCCGCTTCCGAGGTGATGCGCAGGCTGCCGCCGTGCAGCTCCGCGAGCGAGCGCGCGATGGCCAGGCCAAGGCCCGATCCCTTGATGCCGTTGCGCAGCGGCGAATTGATCTGCTCGAACGGGCGTCCGATGCGCGCCAGCGCTTCGGCGGGAATGCCCACGCCCGTATCCTCGATATAGACGTTCACGGAATCGTCGGTGAGGCGGCACCGCACCGCAACGCGCCCGCCGCTGGGCGTGAATTTCACGGCGTTGCGCACCAGCTTGCCCAAAACCTTCTCGATCGCGTCGCGATCGGCGCGCAGCGGCGCGACGGGCAATTCCTGCGCAAGCAGCGTGATCTGCTTTTCCTCCGCTTCCGCGCGCACGGCCTCGAAAGCCTCTTCGACGGCGGAGGCGAGATCGAAATCCGTCTTCACGAGCGTGAGGCGGCCGGCCTCGAGCGTGGACATGTCGAGCACGTCGCAGATGATGCCAAGCAGATGGCGGCCGCTTGCGCGGATATGCGCGGCGTAATCGACGTAGCGCGGGGAACCGAGCGCGCCGAACGTCTGATGCTCCATCACTTCCGAGAAGCCGATGATCGCGTTGAGCGGGGTGCGCAGCTCATGGCTCATATTGGCGAGGAAGTCGGATTTGGCGCGGCTTGCCAATTCCGCCTCCGCCTTTTGTTCGAGATAGCGCTCGGCCAATTCGGCCAATTGCTGGGCCTGGGATTCGAGCGCCTGTCGCGAGCGGCGCAAATCGGCGACGGTGGCTTTCAGGCGTCGCTCCGAATCCAGCAGCTTTTCTTCATGCAGCTTGTGGCTCGTGATGTCGGTGCCCACGGAGACCCAGCCGCCGTCCTTCGTGCTGCGCTCATTGACCTGCAGCCATCGTTCGTCGGCCAGTTGCGCCTCATAGGAGCGCGCGCCGCTGTCGAGCCGTTCGGGCGCAGGCAGGCTTGCGAGCGCGGCCGATTGCGCGCCCATCGCCATGATCTCGTCGTAGCTGCGTCCCGCCTGGCTTTCCGTCTCGGGCAGGCCGTGCAGGCGCAGGAATTTCCCATTGCACAGAACGAGGCGGTTCTCGGCGTCCCACAAAACGAACGCCTCCGACAGGGCCTCGATGGCGTCTTGCAGGCGCTCGCCGGCGGTGCGGGTGCTTTCGGCGAGTTTCTTTTGTTCGGTGATGTCGACGGCGATGCCGACGAGGCGCGGGCCGTCGTCGCGATGGTGGCGCACGATCTCGGCGCGCGCGCGCAGCCACATCCATTCGCCCTGCGCGTTGCGGATGCGGAAGGTGCGGTCGATGGACCGCTCCTGCGTGTCGATGAGCGCCTTGGCGATTTCTGTGAGGTTGATGTCGTCGGGATGGACGAGTTTGTTGACCTCGCCAACCGAGATATGGCCTGCGCGCTCATACATGCCGAGCATGTCGTACATCGAGGACGACCAGGAGATATGGCCGCGCGCGAGATCCCAATCCCACAAGCCGCAGCGGCCGCGGTTGAGCGCGGTTTCGATGCGCGAGCCCATGCGGTCGCAGGCCGTCGTCATCTCGCGCGTTTTGCCGGCCTGGCGTTGATAGGCGATGATCAGCGCCGCAAGCGCCGCAATCAGAAGCCCCGCGATGATGGAATTGCGCTGCGTCGTCGCCCGCCAGCCGGCGAGCGCGCCCGCCAGCGGCTGCACAACGGCGACCTGGCCGAAGGGGGCACCCAGATTGCGCGCGACCACGAGCGCGTCTTCGCCCGTCTCCAGCCTGGTGCGCATGGGGCCGGCGTTTTCAGACAGGAAGGCGACGGGGGCGGCGGCGCCGAGTTTGTCGGCGAGCCGCGCCGCGCTCATGGCGGCGGCGGGGGCCGCGCCGGCGATGAAGCCGTTCTGGTCGCTGACGAAGACGCGACGCTGCTTGGCGGCCACCCAGGCGGGCAGCATTTGTTCGAGCGAGCCTGTGACGGGGCGCGTGTTCACCTCATGGGCGAGGTAGCGGGCGAGGAGGTCGATCTCCTGCGTCGCGTCCGCAATGGCGCGCTCGCGCGTCTGGAGCGCATAGACGACGAAAGCGCAGACGATGGCGCAGATGAGAAGGAAGGCTGTGAGCGGCACGCCGGCGCGGGCGAACCGCTCCCGACTGGCGGCGGCTGGCGCGGCGCGCTGCTGGCGCGCAAGGGTCGTCGCGGCGCCCGCTTTAGCCGGCGCGCATGCAAAATCTGTCGACGCGCCCGCAATAGCGGTCGCATCCGACACGTTCGCACGTGTCATGGGTTGGCCCCCTCAGTCTCAAAGATCGATCCGCAGCCATGTGCCGCATCGCTGCGAATCACCGTCAGTTGAATCCCGAGCGGGTGATTTGTCCAGAACTTAATAGTTAATGAACGCGCGAGATTCCCCGGCTGCGCTCTGGCTGGCGCCGAAGCGCCTTTGGGCTGAGTCGCTTGCGCGTTTCAGGGTTTTTACGCGAGGGATCGCGTAACGATGTCGCGCACGTCCGCCGAGAGCGTTTCGCGCGCCGCGATGCGTCGCAATTGCGCTTCGGCGAGCGCCTTGCGCCCGCTTTCGAGGCTGCGCCAGGCTTTGAACGCCACCAGAAGGCGGGCTGCGACCTGCGGATTGCGGGCGTCCGTCTCCAGCACGACGTCCGCGAGGAAGGCGTAGCCCGATCCGTCGGCCGCGTTGAACTGCGAGGCGTTGCCAGCCGCGAAGGAGCCGATAAGCGCGCGCAGCCGGTTGGGATTGCTCATCGAGAACGCGTGGTGCCGCATGAGCGTCTTCACGCGCTCCAGCGTGCGGGGCTCCGGGATCATGGCCTGCAGCGCGAACCATTTGTCGAGGACGAGCGGATCGGCCGCATGGGCGCGGAAGAAGGAATCGAGCGCCTGTCCGCGCTGCGGCGCGCCGTTCAGCGCGAGGGCGGCGAGGGCGGCGAACATATCCGTCATATTATCTGCGGACTGAAACTGCCGCATGGCGCGCTCTCCGCCGTCCGCATGGTCGGCGCAGGCCAGCAGGTCGAGCGCGGCTTGCTTGAGCGCGCGTCGGCCCGCGCCGTCGGCGTCGGGCGCATAGGGGACGGGCGCGCTCAAGGCGTCGTGGATCTCGCGCAAGTCCGCGCCCAAGGCGGCGCCCATCGCGCTGCGCAAGGCGTCGCGCGCCACAAGCACCGCATCCGGATCGACGTCCTGCGCGATTTCGCGTGCGAGATCGCTTTCGGAGGGCAGCGCGAGCGCCAGCGCCGCAAAGGCGGGGTCTTCCCGCCAGCCGGCGAGCAGCAGGCGTACGGCCTGGCAATAGCCGGCCGCGTCTTCGGCCGAACCGCCCGCCCGCAATTCGCGCGTGGAGCGCAGCAGCAGGCGCGTCGCATAGGTTTGCGCCGCCTGCCAGCGGTTGAAAGGATCGCGGTCGTGGGAGATGAGCGTGATGAGATCGGCTTCCGTCGTCGCCGCCTCCACGCGCACCGGCGCCGAGAAGCCGCGCAGGAGCGAGGGCGTCGGCGCTTCGGCGACGTCGAGGAAGACGATGCGGCGCGAGGCTTCATTCAGCTCGAACAGGCCGCGCGCGCATTCCTGCGCGCTGGTGCCTCCTGGTTCGCCGGCGGGCGGCGTGCGCAGCGCCAGGTCGCCCTGCGTCGCGCTGACGAGGCCCAACGCCACCGGAATCATCTGGGGTTGCTTCGTCGGCTGGCCCGGCGTCGGCGGGCAGGATTGCGCAAGATCGAGCGTGAGCGTGCGCGCGCGCGGATCATGGCTCCAGCGCGCGGCGACGACGGGCGTGCCCGCCTGATCGTACCAGCGCATGAATTGCGAGAGATCGCGGCCGGCGCTCTGTTCGAAACAGCCGATGAAATCCTCCACCGTCGCAGCCGTTCCGTCGCAGCGATCGAAATAAAGATCCATGCCCGCGCGGAAGGCCGCCTCGCCGATCAGGCTTTTCAGCGCGCGAATGACCTCCGCGCCTTTCTCATAGACCGTCGGCGTGTAGAAATTATTGATCTCATGATAGATCTGCGGGCGCACGTTATGGGCGAGGGGGCCGGCGTCCTCGCTGAACTGGGCGGCGCGCAGGGCGCGCACGTCGGAGATGCGCTTGACGGCGCGCGAGCGCATGTCGGCGGAGAATTCCTGGTCGCGGAAAACCGTAAGCCCTTCCTTCAGGCACAATTGAAACCAATCGCGGCAGGTGATGCGATTGCCCGTCCAATTGTGGAAATATTCATGCGCGATGATCGCTTCGATATTCGCGTAATCGGCGTCGGTCGCCGTTTGCGGCAGGGCCAGAACATATTTGTCGTTGAAAATATTAAGGCCCTTGTTCTCCATCGCGCCCATGTTGAAGTCGGACACGGCGACGATGTTGAAGACGTCGAGATCATATTCGCGGCCGAAGGCCTGCTCATCCCAGCGCATGGAGCGCTTGAGCGCGCCCATCGCATAGTCCGCGCGGTCGGCCTTGCCGGGCTCCACGTAAACGCCGAGCGCGATCTTGCGGCCCGACATGGTGACGAATTCGTCGTGCACGGCGTCCAGCGCGCCGCCCACCAGCGCGAAGAGATAAGCGGGTTTTGGGAAGGGATCGTGCCAGAGCGCGTAATGGCGGCCGTTCTCGAGGTCGCCGGCGTGCAGAAGATTGCCATTGCCCAAGAGCGCCGGCGCCTCCGCCTTGTCGGCTTCGATGCGCGTGGTGAAAATCGACATCACGTCGGGCCGGTCGAGATAATAAGCGATGCGGCGAAAGCCCTCCGCTTCGCATTGCGTGCAATAGGCCGAGCCCGAGCGATAGAGGCCCATGAGCTGCGTGTTCGCGGACGGGTCGATCTGCGTCTCCACCGTCAAAGTGAAGGGACGCTGCGGCGGATTGTCGATCACCAGGCGATCGGGCGTGAGCTTGTCGGCGGGCAGGCGCAGCGCGACGCCGTCGAGGGCGACGCTGAGCGGCGTCAGGCCGTCGCCGTCGAGAATGAGCGGGGCGCCGGGCCGGCCTTTGAGGTTTGGCGTGATCGAGAGAGAAGCGCGCACGCGCGTGCGCGTCAGATGCAGGCTCACGTCGAGGTCCGTCGTCTCGATGAGATAATCGGACGGGCGGTAATCCTTCAGGTGAACGGCTTTGGCGGCGTCGGTGCGCATGGGTTTCTCCTCGGCCTTTGGGATATGGCGCCGCGCCGGCGCGGCGCAAGCGTGGCTTCGCCTTTTCGCTCAGGCCG
>CAIXDD010000122.1 GCA_903918155.1 uncultured Hyphomicrobiales bacterium | reverse complement strand
CGTGCGCCTCGAATATACGGCGCTGGATGGCAAAACCTATATCCTGAACCTGATGGACACGCCCGGCCACGTCGACTTCGCCTATGAGGTCTCGCGCTCGCTGGCGGCCTGCGAAGGCTCGCTGCTCGTCGTGGACGCCTCGCAGGGCGTGGAGGCGCAGACGCTCGCCAATGTCTATCACGCGCTCGACGCGGGCCATGACATCGTGCCCGTGCTTAACAAGGTCGATCTGCCCGCCGCCGAGCCCGACCGCATCAAGCAGCAGATCGAGGACGTGATCGGGCTCGACGCGTCCGACGCCGTGCCGATCTCCGCCAAGACCGGGCTCAACATCGATCTCGTGCTCGAAGCGATCGTGCATCGCCTGCCGCCGCCCAAGGGCGACGAGACCGGGCCGCTGAAGGCGCTGCTCGTGGATTCCTGGTACGACGCTTATCTGGGCGTCGTCGTTCTCGTGCGCATCATCGACGGCGAGATGCGCAAGGGCCAGAAGATCGTGATGATGGGCACCGACGCCCATTACGAGGTCGACCGCATCGGCGTGTTCCGCCCCAAGATGCAGGACGTGGCGAGGCTCGGGCCCGGCGAGATCGGCTTCATCACCGCGCAGATCAAACAGGTCGCCGACACGCGCGTGGGCGACACGATCACCGAGGAACGCAAGCCCTGCGCCGCGGCCCTGCCGGGCTTCAAGCCTGCGCAGCCGGTCGTGTTCTGCGGCCTCTTCCCCGTCGACGCCGCCGATTTCGACGATCTGCGCGCGGCCATGGGCCGGCTGCGTCTCAACGACGCCAGTTTCACGTTCGAAATGGAGAGTTCGGCGGCGCTGGGCTTCGGCTTCCGCTGCGGCTTCCTCGGCCTGCTGCATCTGGAGATCATCCAGGAGCGCCTGCATCGCGAGTTCAATCTCGATCTCATCGCGACGGCGCCGTCCGTCGTCTATCGCATCAAGCTCACCGACGGCGAAACCATCGAGCTGCATAATCCCGCCGATCTTCCCGACGTGATGAAGATCGAGGAGATCGAGGAGCCGTGGATCAAGGCCACGATCCTCACGCCCGACGATTATCTGGGTTCGGTGCTGAAATTGTGCCAGGACCGCCGCGGCGTGCAGGTCGACCTCAATTACGTCGGCAAGCGCGCGATGGTCATTTACGAACTGCCGCTCAACGAAGTGGTGTTCGATTTCTACGATCGCCTGAAGTCGATTTCGAAAGGCTATGCGAGCTTCGATTATCAGATCACCGGCTATCGCGCGGGCGATCTCGTGAAAATGTCGATTCTCGTGAACGCCGAGCCGGTGGACGCGCTGTCGATGCTCGTGCATCGCACGCGCGCGGAATCGCGCGGCCGCACCATGGTGGAGAAGCTGAAGGAGCTGATCCCCCCGCATATGTTCCAGATCCCGATTCAGGCGGCGATCGGCGGCAAGATCATCGCGCGCGAAACGGTGCGCGCCCTGCGCAAGGACGTGACGGCGAAATGCTACGGCGGCGACGTCACGCGCAAGCGCAAGCTGCTGGAGAAGCAGAAAGAGGGCAAGAAGCGCATGCGCCAGTTCGGCAAGGTGGAGATTCCCCAGGAGGCCTTCATCGCCGCCCTGAAGATGGACGGCTGAGCCGGCGAGGGCTTTATCCGACGGAGGGATACTCGTCCCACGTCTGACCGCGATAGGTCCGGCCGGTCTGCTTCTTGTTTACGCCGCCCCATTGTTTGAAAAAGAACGCAACTTCTTGTGCTTTGCATTGCGACCGAATGCCCCGCACCCACTCAGGCAACATCGGGCGCGCACCCGGCCCGCTCTCGCCGCCAACAATCACCCAACGAATGTCACGCAAATCCATTGTGCCGAGGT
>CAIXDD010000121.1 GCA_903918155.1 uncultured Hyphomicrobiales bacterium | reverse complement strand
GCGTCGAGCGCCTCGGCCAAACCCGCGCAGGCGGTCGCGGGCAGGCCGACGCCGCGGGCGATGGCCGCCACGTCCTGCGCCGGGCGGGCGGCGTGCTCGCCGGGAATCGGGACGGCCAGAACCTCCTGCGCGAGGCCCGCGAAGGGCGCGAGGAAGCCAGCCGTGTCCTTCGAGGCGAGCCCGCCGCAAATGAGCGCCAGCGGCCGGGGCTCGCGCTCCTCGCGCTCGGCCATTTCCTGCGCCAGCGCGCGCCCGCCAGCGGGATTATGCCCGCCGTCGAGCCAGACCTCCGCGCCCGCCGGCGCGCGCGCGAACAGCGCCCCGCGCGCAAGCCTTTGCAGGCGGGCGGGCCAATCGACGCCGCGCAACCCCTCCTCCATCGCCGCGACCGGAAAATCCGGCCAGACGGCGCGCAGGGCGGCGAGCGCGCCCGCCGCATTGTCGAATTGGTGGCGGCCCGGCAGGCGCGGCGCCGGCAAATCGAGCAGGCCGCGCGCGTCCTCGAAGACGAGGCGCCCGCGCTCTTCGCTCACATGATAATCGCGGCCGGCGACCAGAAGCGGACGCGCGCCGACGCGGCGCGCCTGCCGCGCGATCGCATCCATCGCCTCGGGCTCCTGCGGGCCGATGATCGCGGGCGCGTCGGGCTTCAATACGCCCGCCTTCTCGAAGGCGATCGCGCCCAGCGTATCGCCCAGAAAATCCATGTGATCCATGGAGACGGGCGTGATGATCGTCGCTGCGGGCCGCTCGACGACATTGGTGGAGTCGAAACGCCCGCCCAGCCCCACTTCCAGCAGCAGCACGTCGGCGGGCGTGCGCGCGAAGAGAAGGAAGGCGGCGGCCGTGGTGATTTCGAACAAGGTGATCGGCGCGCCCGCGTTCACGCGCTCGCAGGTTTCGAACGCCTCGATGAGCGCGTCCTCCCCGACAAGGCGGCCGGCGAGGCGGATGCGCTCATGAAAGCGCACGAGATGGGGCGAGGCGTAAACATGCACGCGCTTGCCCTGCGCCTCCAGCATCGCGCGCAGGAAGGCGACCGTCGAGCCCTTGCCGTTGGTGCCCGCGACATGGATCGTCGGCGGCAGGGCGCGATGGGGATCGCCCAGCGCGGCGAGCAGAGCCTGCGTGCGGCCCAGCGACAGGTCGATCTTGCGGGGATGGAGCGCGAGAAAGCGCTCCAGAAAGGCGCCGGACCCTGTCGCGCCAGCGGCCATGGATCAGGCCGCAGCCCCGGCGGGGGCGCGCTGGTTCATCAGCAGCGAACACAGGCGCGCGAGCGTCTCGCGCTGCTCGCTGCGCGGCACCACCATGTCCACCATGCCGTGCTCGCGCAGATATTCGGCGCGCTGGAATCCTTCGGGCAGTTTTTCGCGGATCGTCTGCTCGATCACGCGCGCGCCCGCGAAGCCGATGACGCTGCCGGGCTCCGCGATATGGATGTCGCCCAGCATCGCATAGGAGGCGGTGACGCCGCCCGTCGTGGGATTGGTCATCACCACGATATAGGGCAGGCGCGCGTCGCGCAGGCGGCGCACGGCGACCGTGGTGCGCGGCATCTGCATCAGCGAGAACATGCCTTCCTGCATGCGCGCGCCGCCGGAGGCCGTGAACATGATGAAGGGCGTGCGGGCCGCGACCGCGGCCTCCATGCCGGCGATGATCGCCTCGCCCGCCGCCATGCCCAGCGAGCCGCCGATGAAATCGAAATCCTGCACGGCGACGGTGACGGGAAGCGCCTTCAGCAGGCCCTGCGTGAGGCGCACGCAATCGGGCCGCTCGGTCTTGGCGCGATAATCCTTCAGCCGGTCGGCGTAGCGCTTCACGTCGCGGAATTTCAGCGGATCGAGCTGCACGTCGGGCGTGGGAAGCTCCTCCCACTTGCTCCCGTCGTAGAGCATCTCAAGGCGCGCTTGCGCGGGCATGCGCAGGTGATGGCCGGAGCCCGGCACGACCCAGAGATTCTGCTCCACTTCCTTGTGGAACACGAGCTGCCCGCTCTCGGGGCATTTCACCCAAAGATTCTCCGGCGTCTCGCGCTTGAGGAAAGAGCGGATCTTCGGGGGAAGGGCTTCGGTGATCCAGTTCATGGGGGGCTCCGAAAGCGAATGGCCGCAAGCGGGGACTTGCGAAAAAATCAGGCGGCGCGACGGGCGCCGCGCACGCCCGAGGCGATGTCGGACACGAGATCGGTGACGGCCTGCACGGTGGCCGGCGTGGCGCGGCCCTGCGCATCGAGCGAATTCTTCAAGGCGTCGATCAGCGCGGTGCCCACCACGACGCCGTCGGCATGGGCTGCGATCTCGCGCGCGGATTGCGCGTTCTTGACGCCGAAGCCCACCGCGACCGGCAGGCTCGTATGGCCCTTGATGCGCGCCACCGCATCGGCCACTTTCGAATAATCGGGAATGGCGGCGCCGGTGATGCCGGTGATCGACACGTAATAGACGAAGCCCGACGTGTTGCGCAGCACCGTGGGCAGGCGCTTGTCGTCGGTGGTGGGCGTGGCGAGGCGCACGAAATTCAGCCCAGCCGACAAGGCGGGCAGGCACAATTCGGAATCTTCTTCCGGCGGCAGGTCGACGACGATCAATCCGTCGACGCCGGCGGCCTTGGCCTCGACGAGGAAACGGTCCACGCCATAGACATAGATGGGATTGTAATAGCCCATCAGAACGACCGGCGTCTGCGCGTCTTCCTTGCGGAAATCGGCGACGAGCGCGAGCGTCTTCGCCAGCGTGGCGCCCCCGTGCAAGGCGCGCAGGCCCGCAGCCTGAATGGAGGGGCCGTCCGCCATGGGATCGGTGAAGGGCATGCCGATCTCCAGCACGTCCGCGCCGGCGCCGGGCAGCGCCTTCACGATGGCGAGCGAGGTCGCAAGGTCAGGGTCGCCGCACATCACGAAGGTGACGAGGGCGGCGCGGCCTTCGGCGGCGCATTTGGCGAAACGGGCGTCGATGCGGGTCGTCATGGCGGGGTGGTTAGCACGCCGGGCGCGGGAAAGGGAGAGGCGGAGCGAAAATGCCCCGGTTTATTCCCGCCCGGCGCGCGGGGCGCCCGGCGGGGTCGCAGCTTCGCCGCAGCCGGGACCGGCCGCGGCCCGGGCCCTCACATGCCGCCGAGATGGTCGGCGACGTTGAAGATGTCCTTGTCGCCGCGCCCGCAGAGATTCATCACCATCAGATGGTCCTGCGGCTTCTGAGGGGCCAGCTCCAGCACTTTGGCCAGCGCATGCGAGGGTTCGAGGGCGGGGATGATGCCTTCGAGCTTGCAGCACAATTGGAAGGCGTCGAGCGCCTCCTTGTCGGTGGCGGAGAGATAGGTCACGCGGCCCGTTTCCTTCAGCCAGGCGTGTTCGGGGCCGATGCCGGGATAATCGAGGCCGGCGGAGATCGAATGGCCCTCGCGGATCTGCCCGTCGCCGTCCATCAACAGATAGGTGCGGTTGCCGTGCAGCACGCCGGGCTTGCCGCCCGCCAGCGAGGCGCAATGGCCGTCCTGCGTGTCGAGGCCATGGCCCGCCGCCTCCACGCCGTAAATCTCCACAGAAGGGTCGTCGAGGAAGGGATGAAACAGGCCGATGGCGTTGGAGCCGCCGCCGATGGCCGCGATCAGCGAATCCGGCAGGCGCCCTTCGGCGGCCTGCATCTGCACGCGCGTTTCGTCGCCGATGACGCATTGGAAATCGCGCACCATGGCGGGATAGGGATGCGGGCCGGCGGCGGTGCCGATGCAATAGAACGTGTCCGCGACATTCGTCACCCAATCGCGCAGGGCTTCGTTCATCGCGTCCTTCAAGGTGCGCGCGCCCGATTGCACGGGAATGACCGTGGCGCCGAGCATTTTCATGCGGAAGACGTTGGGCTTCTGACGCTCCACGTCCACCGCGCCCATATAGACCACGCATTCGAGGCCGTATTTCGCGCAGGCCGTCGCGGTGGCCACGCCATGCTGGCCCGCGCCCGTCTCCGCGATGATGCGCTTCTTGCCCATGCGCAGCGCGAGCAGGATCTGGCCGAGCACGTTGTTGATCTTGTGCGCGCCGGTGTGATTGAGCTCGTCGCGCTTGAAATAGATTCGGGCGCCGCCGCTCTTGCCCTGTTCGCGGGCGCGGGCGCGGGCGTAG
>CAIXDD010000120.1 GCA_903918155.1 uncultured Hyphomicrobiales bacterium | reverse complement strand
CGATCAAGAACGCGACGTCGATCCTCGACTATGTGTTCCGCGAACTGGCGATCTCCTATCTGGGCCGCAACGATCTCGCCCATGTCGATCCCGCCGACATCGGCGGCACGGTGATCGGCGGCGGCGACGATCAGGGCCGCCCGCCCGAGCCCGCCACGCCCTTCGTCTCGTCGGGCTTCGTGCGCGGCAAGCAGGATCGGCTCATGCTGATCCAGGGCACGGGAACGCATGGTCCCGCCGGCCCGACCGCCTATGCCCAGACGGGTTCGGCGCAGACGAGCGCGCTGCGCGACGACGGCGCGGGCTTCGTCGCCTCGCTCGACTGGCAGGCTGCGGGCGCGCATGCGGCGCCCACCGCCGCGCGCGACGTGGTCGCCGACCGGCGCGCCGAAGCGAAGATGAAGGGCTATGTGGGCGAAGCCTGCCCCGAGTGCCAGAACTTCACGCTTCTGCGCAACGGCACCTGCCTGAAATGCGACACTTGCGGCTCCACGACGGGCTGTTCGTGATTTGATCTAGGGGTTTTGATCACCAGAGCCGCAAGGCTCTGGTGAGCTTCTCGTCCTCCGCTTTGTCGCAAGCCCCGAACAAGGGCAAGGGCAAGGGCAAGGGCAAGTGACGACGCTTCGCGCGTTTTCGCCGGCGCTAGAGCGTTAGCGTCGGCGTTTCCTTTTCACCCCTTGAACCGCGTCTCGCGGTGATGGCGCATGAACTGATCATGCGGCCAGAGCCGCTCGTCCTGCGGCAAGCGCAGCATGCCGTCGCGGGGAAACAGCGGAAGCAATTCTTCCGGAATTTGTCCCTTCGCGCGAAGGATCGTGTAGTCCTTGTCAATGGAGATGAGGCCGCGATCGAACAGCCAGTGAAACGTGCCCGAGAGCGCGAGTCCGTTGCGGATCGAGTCAGGCCCGTTGCTTTCGACGGCTTTGATATGCGCGGCTTGCACCTCTGGACGCCCGCCGCCATTCAACAGGCGCAAACCTGAAACCGCGCAGCGGTTTTCATAGGCGTCACGCACCATCCGGCGAAACGCCTGATCGCGATATGGACGCGTGAGCGTTTGCTCGATACGCGGGCGCTCATATTCGAAGCGCGCGCCCTCCTCCGCGAAGCCATAGGCCGTGTCTTGAAGCGGCGTTTCATAAGGGCGCAATGACAGGGTCATGCCCAGCTGCGCGATGCGCTGAAATTCCGGCGCGGGGACCGGACGAACCGACCAGCCGAACCACCCCTTGCTCGTGCCGCCATCTGCCCGTTGTGCGCGGCTTTCATAATAATCGTCGCCCGACCTGAAGGGCACCGGCTCGACAAAATTGATGTAGGAGCCGCTTTCGATCACCGCGTAATAATGACCGGCCCTGACGGTGTCCGGCGTGATGTCCGCAACGCGCGCCATGGCGAAATAGGCCTGCCGGCCCTTGCTGACCTGCGCGCCCTCCCCGGCGCGGCGAGGCTCGTAATACAAGATCCAGTCGCCAATCGCATCGCTAGCGGCTGAAAGATAGCGCGCGGGAAAATGATAGCGCTCCTCCGGCACGTCGTCATAAGACGGCGACAAGCGCGTCGTGAACACAGCATTGGCCATGGCCTGAACGTGCCTGGAGGCGTCGGGAGCGTCAAGGGAGCGCAAGACCCGCCCCCGCATCCGCGCTAGTCGCTCTCGTCGTCCTGCGCGCGCGCTTTCGCGCGTTGCTTCTCGACCAGGCTCACCGACACGATGGACAATTCATAGAGCGCCCAGCCGGGCACGGCGAGGAACATCATGCTCATGATGTCGGGCGGCGTCAGGATCGCGGCGAGAACGGCGACGAGGAAAATGGCGATGCGCCGCTTCTCCCGAAGGAAGGCGGAATCGATCACGCCGATGCGGCCCAGCAAGGTCAGGATCACCGGCATCTGGAACGTGACGCCGAAGGCGAAGATCAGCGTCATGATGAGCGAGAGATATTCCGACACGCGCGGCAGAAGCTCGATCTGCGCGCGGCCCGGCTCCTTCGACTGCTGCATGGCGAGAAAGAAATGCAGCAGGTTGGGCATGACGAGGAAATAGACCACCAGCGCGCCCAGCAGGAAGAAGACCGGCGTGGCGACGAGATAGGGCGCGAAGGCCGCGCGCTCCTGACGATAGAGGCCGGGCGCCACGAAGGCATAGACCTGCGCGAAGATCACCGGACAGGCCGCGAAGGCGGCGGCGAACATCGACACCTTGATCTGCGTGAAGAAGAATTCCTGCGGCGCGGTGTAGATGAGCTTGGCGTCCGGCCCCGCCGCGCGCTCGAACGGCACGACCAGCAGGTTGTAAACGTCCTTCGCGAAATAGAAGAAGAAGACGAACATCACGATAAAGGCGATCACCGCCTTGATGAGCCGGGAGCGCAGCTCCACCAAATGCTCCATCAGGGGCGCCTTGGTGGCCTCGATGGCGGCTTCTTCCTGCGCGCGCGCGCTCTTGCCGTCGGCGGCGATCTTCGCGTCCGTCATGTCAGGCCTCGCGCGCAGCAGGGCGCGGCGCGGGCGGCGCGGCGGCGTCCGACGTCACGGGAGCGGGAACGGACACGGAAGCGACGCCTTGCGCGTTATCTTGCGCGGCGTCTTGCGCATGATCCTGCCCAAAGCGCGGCGCAGGCGGGCCCGGCGGCGTCGTGCCGGGGCCGAAGGCTGCGGCGTCGATGATCTGCGCGACCGCCTGCCGGTCGGCGTCGGCCGCTTCGGCGTCGCTTGGGGACGCGGACGGGTCGGCCGGCGACGCGGAGGGCTTGTCCTCCAAGGCCGCGCGGATTTCGCGGTCGGCGACGGCGACGGGATCGTAATTGATGTCGACGCGCGCGCTGTCGGCGACTTTCTCGACGCTTTTCTTCAGCTCCTCCATCTCCGACTGGCGCATGGCTTCGGCGAACTGGCCCTGAAATTCAGACGCCATGCTGCGCATCTTGCCGAGGATGGAGCCGATCTGGCGCAGCACGCGCGGAAGCTCCTTCGGCCCGAGCACGACGAGCGCGATCACGCCGATGATGAGGAGTTTGCCCGCGTCGATGTCGAACATGAATCCGTTTCGCTGCGCCGCTCACGCCCAAACCGGCGGCGGCGATCCCCGGGGCGCTCGCGCGCGCCGGGGGCTGTGGAGAAAGGCGCCCGAAGGCGCCGCTGCGCTCAGCCGACCTTGCCGGGCTGCGACGACTGGGCAGGCGCGTGCGGCGCGGCCTGCGGCGCGCCCGCCACCGGGGCGGCCGGCTGCTGGTCGATCGTGCGGGGCTGTTCGACCGGGGCGGCCGGCTGCGGAGCCTTGTCGTCGTCCTCGGCCATGCCCTTCTTAAAGGACTTGATGCCCTTGGCGACGTCGCCCATGAGATCGGAGATCTTGCCCTTGCCGCCAAACAGGATCAGCGCGAGCGCACCGACGATGAGCCAGTGCCAGATCGAGATGCTGCCCATGAAAACTCCCTCCTGAGCGCGCCCGCACGCTCTTGGCAGGGAACCTATGCAACCCGCACGGCAAAAACAAGGACGCCGCGCCGCGCGCGCCCCTATTTATCAGCCCTATGCGCGGGCCTGCCCAGCTTCCCCACCGCCCCTTCCCGCGATCATTCGAGAACCAGCACCGGCGTGCGCCCGCCGTCGCAGATAAAGCAGCAGGACCGGCATTCCTGCCGGCCGTCGGGGCCCGCGCCCCATGTGGAGCTGCGCGTGTTGCGCACCCAGGCGCCATAGCAGATCCGCTCGCCGCGCCGGCATGACACGTCGATGGTGCGCACCGAACTGTCGCGCAACGTATAGACGTCGCCCCCGCCCGGCCAGACGCGCCCGCTCTCCTGCCCGTAAAGCTCTACGTCCACCACATTGCGGTGCTCGCTGCGGAAACGCCATTCCAGCGATTGCGCGCCGGCCAGCCCCGGCGCCAGACCGACCGCCCCTAAGCCGAGCAAGGCCGCGAAGAGCCGCGCGCGGCCCGCGCGGCGGCGCCGAGAAAAGCTGAAAAGCGAGACAATGAAATGAGTAAGG
>CAIXDD010000119.1 GCA_903918155.1 uncultured Hyphomicrobiales bacterium | reverse complement strand
CATGTCGGCGCCCTGTTCGAGATCGAGCGCGACTTCGCGCAAGGCTTCGTCCGAATTGGCGGGATCCATCTGATAGGTGCGCTTGTCGCCGCGCAGCAGGCCGCCCGAGCCCACCGCCTCGCGGAACGGGCCGTAGAAGGCGGAGGCGTATTTGGCCGCATAGGCCATGATCTGAACCTGTTCGAACCCTTCGCGGTCGAGCGCGGCGCGAATGGCGCCGATGCGGCCGTCCATCATGTCGGAGGGCGCGACGATGTCGCAGCCCGCGCGCGCCTGATTGAGCGCCTGGCGCACCAAAGCCGCCACGGTCTCGTCGTTGACGATCTCCTCGCCGCGCATCAGGCCGTCGTGGCCGTGGCTCGTATAGGGATCGAGCGCGACGTCGGTCATGACGCCGATGTCGGGGACCTCCTTGCGGATCGCGCGCACGGCGCGGCAGACGAGATTGTCGGGATTGAAGGCCTGCGAGCCCTGCTCGTCGCGCAGGGCGGGGTCGGTGTTGGGAAACAGGGCGAGCGCGGGAATGCCCAGATCGCGGGCGCGCAGGGCCGCGCGCACGGCCTCGTCCACCGACAGGCGCTCCACCTGCGGCATCGAGCCCACCGGCTCGCGCTTGCCTTCGCCCTCGATGATGAAGATCGGCCAGATGAGGTCGTCGACCGAAAGGCTCGTCTCCCGCACCAGGCGGCGCGACCAATCCGCGCGCCGCAGGCGGCGGGGGCGATGGGTGAGGTCGAGGCCGGCCATGTTTTCGTCTCCCTTGCAGGATCAGCTGTCTAGCACGCCTGACGGGGCAGGGTCGACCGCGGCGTCTGTTGACGCGGTTCGGGCCTTCCCCTAACCGGGAGGGATGCGCATGGACCATGGCGACCCGGACAGAGCGGATTCCGAAGTGATCGTCGTGGGCGGGGACGTCGCGCGCCGGCGCCGCCGCGCTTCCCGCTGGGGCATGCTGCTCGTCGTCTTCATGCGGGCCATGGCCTCCATCTGGATGCTGTTCGGCCTCGCGCAATGGGCCAATATCATCTGGCCGCGCTCCGTGCCCTTCGAGGCCCTGCCCACCGAAGTCGCCATCGCGGTCGGCTTTTTCGCGGTGGCCGATCTGGTGGCCGCCGTGGGCCTGTGGCTGGCCGCGCCCTGGGGCGGGGCGCTGTGGCTGGCCACCGCCGCCGGCGAGGCGCTCGCCACCGTCCTGCTGCCCGCCTATTTCTCCGGCGGGGCGCTGACGCTGGTGGTCTACGCCTCGCTGATCGCCATCTATTTCGCCGTCACATGGCTTGCCGCGCAGGAGCGCGAAGCGGTCTGACGGGCGCTGGCCACAGCCGTGTGGTAAACGAAATTATTCAATCAAATCAGATGCCTGTTCACGTTCGATTCACCTTCGAAAGTAAATCGGGGATTCATCCTGTTATTTAAACCGGTCGTAAGACGCCCCCCCTAGATTGGCCCCATGCACGGCCGCAGAGCCGAACCGGACAGGGCGATTGGAACGGGGTTGACGATGAACACGATGCTGAAGACGGATCTTTCGCAGGGGCGCGCCGACCGGATCGGGGACGTGCGTCCCGTCTATCTGGAGGCGCTCTCGCTGGTGGAGCGGCTTCACCGCTGCCTGCTCGACGTCGTGAAGGACGAGTTCGACCGCCGCGGCGCGACGGATCTGAACGCGGTGCAGGCGCTGCTCATCTACAACATCGGCGACAGCGAGCTGACCGCCGGCGAGCTGCGCACGCGCGGGTATTACCTGGGCTCGAACGTCTCCTACAATGTGAAGAAGCTGGTCGAGATGGGCTATCTGCACCATGCCCGCTCCCGCATCGACCGGCGCTCGGTGCGCATCAGCCTCACCGACAAGGGCCGCGAGATCCACAAGGTGGTCGGCGGGCTCTATGAGAAACATGTCTCGACGGTCGAGCAGATCGGCGGCATCGGCAAGGACGATTTCGCGACCATGAACCAGTCGCTCTCCCGCCTCGAGCGCTTCTGGACCGACCAGATCCGCTATCGCCTCTGAAATCCTCCTGCGTCCCCCTCGCGCATGAGCCAGGGCGCCCTTCGGGGCGCCCTTTTTTCATGTGCCTGCTCCCTCCGGGGGCGCCCTTTTCGTTCCCGTGCGCCCTTGGGGCGCCCCTTTCGCGCATTCGTTCCTTTTTAACCAAACCGGTGGTAACGATTTGCTCACGTTCGCCGCGCGGGGCGCGGGGCCGGGGGCGTTCATCTTTCGGCCCCAATCTTGGCCTAACCGCAGCGTTGCGGCGCCCCGCTGGCGCGCGCGGCGCAGACGACTGGAGCAAGACGTGACGCAGGATCCGATTCGCATCTCCCGCAGAACCTTCGCCAAGGGCCTCGCCCTCGGCCTGACCGGCGGTTTCGCCGGGCCGGCGCTGGCGAACGACTTCGGCAGCCAGGCGGAATGGGCTCCGCGTTTCGACGCCGACGGGCGCGTGGGCGTGCCGCGCGCGGTGACGCCGCTTCTCTCGTCCCAGACGGTCGCCGCGACCGAACAGGCCATCGAACAATATCGCCGCTATGTCGCCCAGGGCGGCTGGGGCGCGGTGCCCACGGGCCAGACCCTGAAGCTGGGCGTGCGCTCCCCCAATGTGATCGCGCTGCGCCAGCGGCTCATCTACACCGGCGATCTCGATCCGGCCGCCGATTCCTCGCCCGTCTTCGATTCCTTCGTCGAGGCGAGCGTGCGCCGCTTCCAGGTGCGCCATGGCCTCAACGGCACGGGCGTGGCGGCCAAACAAACGTTTCAGGCGATGAACGCGCCTGCGACCGAGCGGCTGCGCCAACTCGAGCTCAATCTCGTGCGGCTGCGCGCCTTCTCCGGCAATCTCGGCCATCGCCATGTGACGATGAACATTCCCGCCGCCGCCATCGAGACGGTGGAGGGCGGGCAGATCGTCACCCATCATACGGCGGGCGTGGGCAAGATCGACCGGCAATCGCCGGTGATGCAGGCGCGCGCGCTCAGCGTGAATTTCAACCCGTTCTGGACCGTTCCGGCGTCGATCATCCGCAAGGACCTGATCCCCAAGATGCAGCAGGACGCCAATTACCTGACCGAGAACCGCATCCGCATCTACACGCGCGGCGGGCAGGAGATTCAGCCCCAGCAGGTCAATTGGAACTCGATGGAGGCGACGAATTACATGTTCCGCCAGGATCCCGGCGGCGACGTGAATTCGCTGGGCTTCGTGCGCATCGACATCGCCAATCCGCACGGCGTCTATATGCACGACACGCCCGCCAAGGGCATTTTCGGCGACGATTACCGCTTCGTGTCGTCGGGCTGCGTGCGCGTGCAGAACGTGCGCGATTATGTCGCGTGGCTGCTCCGGGAGCAGCCGGGCTGGGATCGCGACCGCATCGACGAGACGATCCGCTCGGGCCAGCGCGTGGACGTGCGCATCAATCCTTCGATCAACGTCTATTGGGTCTATGTCACGGCCTGGTCGGGTGACGGCGTGGTGCAGTTCCGCGACGACATTTATCGCCGCGACGGCTT
>CAIXDD010000118.1 GCA_903918155.1 uncultured Hyphomicrobiales bacterium | reverse complement strand
GCGTTTATGCGCGCGCTATCGCGCAGATTTGTCTATTTGCGCGCTATCGCGCAGATTTATCTATTTGCGCGCTATTGCGCGCCAGCCGATGTCGCGGCGATAAAAGCCGCCGGGGAACTCGATGAGGCCGAGCGCGGCATAGGCCTTCGCCTGCGCGTCGGCCACGTCTTCGCCCAGCGCGGTGACATTGAGCACGCGCCCGCCATGGGCCACAAGCGCTTCGCCCTCGCGCTTGGTGCCCGCATGGGTGACGACCACGCCCGGCTGCGCGGCCGCGGCGGCGAGATTGCCGATGACGCCGCCTTTTTCGGGCGCGTCGGGATAGCCCTTCGCCGCATAGACCACGGTGAGCGCGGCCTGCGGCTTCAGGCGCACCTGCGCGCCGCGCAGATCGCCCTTCGCGCTGGCCAGCAGCAGCGGCAGGAGATCGACGTCGAGGCGCGGCAACATGACCTGCGTCTCGGGATCGCCGAAGCGCGCGTTGAACTCGATCAGTTTCGGGCCCTGCGCGCCGATCATCAGGCCGACGAACAGCACGCCGCGATAGGGCGCCCCGCGCGCCTTCATGCCGGCGATGGCGGGCTCGACGATCTCGCGCATGACGCGCGCGACGATCTCCTCGCTCATCACGGGCGCGGGCGAATAAGCGCCCATGCCGCCGGTGTTGGGGCCCGTGTCGCCCTCGCCCACGCGCTTGTGGTCCTGCGCGCTGGCGAAGGGAATCGCGCGCTCGCCGTCGCAGAGCGCGAAGAAGGAGGCTTCCTCGCCTTCGAGGACATCCTCCACCACGACCTCCGCGCCGGCTGCGCCGAAGGCGCCGCCGAACATCATGTCGATGGCGGCCTCCGCTTCGGCGAGCGTCTGCGCCACAACGACGCCCTTGCCCGCCGCCAGACCGTCGGCCTTCACCACGATGGGCGCGCCGCGCCCGCGCGCATAGGCTTTCGCTGCGGACGCGTCGCGAAACCGTTCGTAATCGGCTGTCGGAATGGCGCAGTCGCGGCAGAGATCTTTCGTATAGCCCTTGGAGCCTTCGAGCTGGGCGGCGATTTTCGAGGGGCCGAAAACCGGCACGCCGGCAGCGGCGAGATCGTCGGTCAGGCCCGCCACCAGAGGCGCTTCGGGACCCACGACCACGAGGCCGATGTCGTGCGCCTTGCAGAAGGCGATCACCGCCGCATGGTCGGCCGCGTCAAGCGCGGCGAGCCGCGCGACCTGCGCGATGCCGGGATTGCCGGGCGCGGCGTGAAGCTCGCCCAGCAGCGGGGAGGCGCGCAGCGCCAGCGCCAGCGCATGTTCGCGACCGCCCGAACCGATGAGAAGCACGTTCATCCGCAAACCCCTGCCTCATTGCCTGCGGGCCTGAATAGAGGGGCGCGGGCGGGCGCGCAACCAGCCGGGACGGCGGCGGGCGGCGCCCAAAGAAAACGGCCGGGGCGCGAACCCCGGCCGTCATGACGGCGTCGCTGCGGCGTCGCTCAGCCCTGCGCGGGCTCGGCCTGACGCGGCATGAAGAAGACCAGAAGATTCGCCACGACGATGGTGAAGGCGAGGAACCAGAAGGTCGCCAGCAGGCCCCATTTGTCGGCGATCATGCCGCAGAAGAAGGGGCCGATGGCCGAGCCCACGGCCTGAATGCCGAACATGGCGCCGATGGCCGAACCGCCCAGACCCTTGGGCGTGGCGTCGAGCAGCCAGGCCTGAAGCACCGGGCGGATCGCGAAGAGGAAGAAGCCCAGCAAGGCGACGAACATCACGAACAAGGACGTGCCGCCCGCAAAGAACATCATCGCCAGCACCAGGCCCGTCATCACCATGGACGACATGATGACGTTGCGCCGGCCCATCTTGTCGGACAAATGCCCGGCGATGGGCGCGGCCACGAAGCCCGCCGCCTGCAGGGCGAACATGCACATGCCCACCCACCAGGGATTATAGCCCAGCTCCTTCGCCAGATAGAGCGGCAGGAAGGCCATGACGCCGTTCTGCGTCATGGAGCGGAAGGCGGAGCTGGTGGAGAGAAAGACCAGCGTCTTGTTGCGAAACAAAGCCGGCAGGGCGGACAGGACCTCGCTAAGGCTCTTCTGCTCCGACTTCTGGCCGGGCTTGTCGGAGGCGCCTTTGGACTCCGTGCTGATCTTGCCGAGGAACCAGAGAATGGCCACCGCCATCACGACGCCCGGCACGATGTTCATCACCACCACGTCGCGCCAGGTCATCCAGGCGAATGTGGTGAGCAAGGCGCCGGCGGCCAGCGGCGCCAGCGCGTCGCCCACATTGCCGCCCATGCCGTGATAGGCCATCACGAGGCCCTTGCGCTCCGGGTAGCGGCGGCCAAGCCAGGGAATGGCGGTCGGGTGCCAGAGATTATTGCCCACGCCGATCAGCGCCGAGCACAGGAGCAGAACCCAATAGGCGTCGGTGAAGCCCATGAAGACATAAGGCACGCCGATCCAGAAGAGGGAGGCGGCCATCAGCAGGCCCTTGCGGCCGACCGAATCGACGAGCACGCCGCCGGGCAGATTGGAGATCGCGCCGGCGATATATTGCGCCGTGAGGATCATGCCGATCTGCCCGTAGCTCAGGCCCAGCTCCGCGCCGATCAGCGGCAGCAGGATGTAGAAGGTGGCGGGATACCAATGGGTCAGCGCATGGCCGATGGTGATGATCCAGACCTCGAGCAGAGACCTGCCGGACTCGGCCTGCTTGTCTTGCGAAGCGCTGACGATCGCTGTCATTCCGTCCCTCATTTTTTGTCTGCTCGCAAAATCGTCCTTTCCCGCATGGGGGTCAAGCGCGGTCGCGCCCAGCCATGCGCTGCGCGCAGGGCAAAGCCGACGCCGGCCGCTGCGGCATGGCTTGCGCCCGTCTCCATGCCCGCCCCTATGGGCGTTTCGGCGGGGCGGCGGATCGAGTAGAACCGGGCGCAAGCGCGACGTCGGCGCTGCTCCAAGGATCGGCCCCCAGATGACACAGGACGACCAGACCCCGCGCGGCCAGCTCACGGTGCGCACCATCGCCATGCCGGCCGACACGAACGCCAACGGCGACATTTTCGGCGGCTGGGTGCTGGCGCAGATGGATCTCGCCGGGGGCATCGCCGCGCGCGAGCGGGCGCTGGGGCGCGTCGTGACCGTGGCGCTCGACGCGATGCAATTCATCCGCCCCGTGCATGTGGGGGACGTGTTGTGCGTCTACACGCGCATCGAAGCGGTGGGCCGCACGTCCATGAAGATTCCCGTGGAGGCGTGGGCGCAGCGTTTCGACCGGGCCGCCACGGAGAAAGTGACGGACGCGGTGTTCACCTTCGTCGCCATCGACGCCGACGGGCGCCCGCGCCCGGTGCGCGCATGAGCGCGTCCCTGCTGGGCGCGCTGCGCGAGCTCTACGATGCCGACACGGAGCGGGGCCGACGCTTCCGCTACGGCCTTCTGACGTTTGATCTGGCGACCGTGGCCTTCATCGTCGCCACGTCCTTCATGGAGCGCAACGGACTGATCGAGATTCTCGACGTCGCGGTCGGGCTTTTCGTCCTCGCCGATTTTTCCGCGCGTATGGCGATCAGCCGCGACAGGCTGCGCGAGATCGCCCATCCCGCCACCTGGGCGGACGTCATCGCCATCGTCTCCTTTCTGGCGCCGCTGACCAGCGAGGGCGCGGCCTTCCTGCGCATCCTGCGCACGCTGCGGCTTCTGCACGCCTATCAATTGCTTTCGCGGCTGCGCGAGGATTTCGGCTTCTTCCGCCGCAACGAGGACGTCATCATCGCCATCGTCCATCTGGCGGTGTTCATCTTCATCATGACGGGCGTGGTCTATGAGACGCAGCACAAGGTCAGCCCGCATATCAACAATTACGTCGACGCGCTCTATTTCACCGTCACCACGCTGACCACGACGGGGTTCGGCGACATCACCTTGCAGGGCACGGCCGGACGGCTGCTGTCGGTCGTGGTGATGATCGCCGGCGTCACGCTGTTCCTGCGCCTCGCGCAGGTTCTGTTCCGGCCCAATAAGGTGCGCTTTCCCTGCCCGCAATGCGGGCTGCAGCGCCATGAGCCCGACGCCGTGCACTGCAAGGCCTGCGGCATCGTGCTCAACATCCCCGACGAGGGGAATTAGGGCGCAGGCGCGGCGGCCCTGTCCCGTCGCGTCCAGATCTCCAGTCCCTGCGCCGGCGCCGGCGCGGCGGGCGCGTAATCCGCCATGGCGCGCGCCACAAGCGGATGGGCGAGATAGAAGCCGCGCCACGGCCCCGGCTCCACCAGCACGACATCGGGGCGCGCGCGCGCGACGTCCTGAGCGAAACGCGCCGCGTCCGCCTCCACATAAGCGGCCAGACGCGCGCGCAAGGCCGGATCCTGCGCGCCTTCGAGACGTTGCTGCGCGAACCACATCAGCCAGAGCGCGCCCGACCCGCCGACCCATGCGCCGCCGAGGGCGCGCGCCAGCGGATGGCCCACGTCGAAATTGGGGCTGATCGCCATGACGCGCGGACGCGCGGGCGCGACCGCCGCAAGCGCGGGCGCCACCTGCGCATGGGGCGCGAAACCCGCCAGTTTCAGGGGCAGGCCCAGCGTGACGGGCGCGGCGAGCGCGGCCGGCGCGGCGACATAAAGCGCGAAGGCCCGCAGCCGCGCCTCGCCCGGCCTGCGCATGGCGCGCAGCCCCAGCGCCAGCGCGGCGAAGAGCGCCAGCGCCAGCCCCGGCAGCGCATGGTTCACCCAGCCCTTGCCTTGCAGGAGATACGCAAGATGAAAGCCCAGCGCCGCCAGCGCCGGCGTCAGGACGGACGGATGGCGCGCATGGGCCCCGCCCAGCGCGAAGATCGCGGCGAGCAGGCCGACGCAGGCGAGCGCATGACCTTCCGCCGCAAGCGCAGTCAGCGGCAGACGAACGGGCGCATAAGTCTCCGCCAGCGAAGGCAGGAGCGCGAGATAATCGGGAAAAAGCGCAAGGCTTGCGCCCGCCAGCGCCGCGGCGCCTGCGCCAAGCCCCGCAAGCTCGGGCGCGTAAAGGCGCAGGAACGCCTTGGGCCCGCTTCCCCTCGCGCAGGCCAGAAGCGGCAAGGCGAGCGCGAGGCCGAAATGGGGCTTCAGCGCAAGGGCCGCGCTGGCGAGCGCGCCGGCGGCGCAGGCGCCCGCCCGTCCCGGATCGCGCCCGCAGGCGCGCAAGGCGAGCGCGCACAGAAAGGGCGCGACCGCCAGCAGGGCCACATGTTCGCGATGCGCGAAGGAAAAGCCCGGGGCCAGCACGAGGCAGAAGATCGCCGCATTGCGCGCAAGCCCCGCATGACGCGCAAGCCCCCCATGAGCGAGCAGGCGCGCGGCCAGGGCCAGCGACAGCGCGGCGAAGAGAAAGACGAAGGCATGGGCGAAGGCCTCAAGCCCCCCGCCGAACAGGCGCGCGGCGAAGACCGCCGGCGCATGAAACATCACCGCGAGCGGGGGATTGGATTCGATCACGTCGACATAGAGACGCTCGCCGGCGAGCGCGCGTTCGGCGACCGTCAGCAGCCAGGACACGTCGCAGGTCGTGCGGCCCATGGCCTGCGCCCCTGCCGCCGCCGCCGCCAGCGCGCAGGCGAGCGCGGGCCCGCCGAGCGCGGCGCGCAAGCCAAAGGGACTGCCAAAGGGACTGCCAAAGGGATTGCGCAAAATCCCGCGCGAAGGACGGCGCGAAGGACGGCGCGAGGAGGCGACGAACGCGGACATCGGATCTCCGGCGGCGCAAAGCGCGACCATGACACGGCAAGATTGACGATCCGTTTCAAGGGCGCGCGGCGCCGGTTTGGACTGGCGCGGGAATCGTCGCATAATCGCGCCATGGCCGACCGCAGCGACAATCTCGCCGAACTCAGCGTCAGCGAACTCTCCGGCGCGCTCAAACGCACGGTGGAGGACCGCTTCGGCCATGTGCGCGTGCGCGGCGAGGTTTCGGGCTGGCGCGGGCCGCATTCCTCCGGCCATTGCTATTTCTGCCTGAAGGACGAGAGCGCGAAGATCGACGCGGTGATGTGGAAGGGAACCTTCCAGCGTCTGCGCGTGCGCCCGGAAGAAGGCATGGAGGTGATCGCCACCGGCAAGATCACCACCTATCCCGGCAAGTCGTCCTATCAGATCGTCATCGAGTCCATCGAGCCGGCGGGCGTGGGCGCGCTGCTCGCGCAGGTGGAGGAGCGCCGGCGCAGGCTCGGCGCCGAGGGCCTGTTCGACCCCGCGCGCAAGCAGCTTCTGCCGCATATGCCGCGCGTGATCGGCGTCGTCACCTCCCCCACGGGCGCGGTGATCCGCGACATCCTGCACCGGATCGCCGAACGCTTTCCCGTGCGCGTCATCGTCTGGCCCGTGCGCGTGCAGGGCGAGAGCTGCGCCGCCGAAGTCGCCCGCGCCATCGAGGGATTCAACGCCCTGCCCGAGGATGCGCCGGACGCGCCCCTGCCCCGGCCCGACGTCATCATCGTCGCGCGCGGCGGCGGATCGCTCGAAGATCTGTGGGGGTTCAACGACGAAATCGCAGTGCGCGCCGCCGCGCAAAGCATGGTCCCGCTCGTCTCCGCCGTGGGCCATGAAACGGACTGGACGCTGATCGACCACGCCGCCGACGTGCGCGCGCCCACGCCCACGGCGGCGGCGGAAATGTGCACGCCCGTGCGCGCGGAGCTGCTCGCGGACGTGAACGGGCTCGCGCGCCGTCTCGCGCTGTCGTCGGCGCGCATGCTGGAGAGCCGGCGCGCCGATCAGCGGAGTCTGGCGCGCGCCCTGCCCGCCGCGCAGGATCTCGTCTCCATGCCGCGCCAGCGGCTCGACCGCGCCGGCGAATTATTGCCGGCGCGCATGGTGGCGCTG
>CAIXDD010000117.1 GCA_903918155.1 uncultured Hyphomicrobiales bacterium | reverse complement strand
CGTCGTGCATGAGCAATTCATGACCGAGACCGCGCGCATGGCCGACATCGTCCTGCCCGCGACCATGTTCCTTGAACATGACGACGTCTACACGGGCGGCGGCCATTCCTATGTCGAGCTGGGACAGAAGCTGATCGACCCGCCGGGCGAATGCCGCTCGAACCATGACGTGATCTGCGCCCTCGCCAAACGGCTGGGCGCGCAGCATCCCGGCTTCGACAAGACGCCGCGCGAGCTGATCGACGCGACCCTGCGCGACATCGGCTGGGGCTCCTTCGAGGATTTGGCCGCGATCAATTGGCGCGACGTGCAAACCGATTTCAGCCAGGCGCATTATCTCGACGGCTTCGCATGGCCCGACGGCAAGTTCCGCTTTCGGGCCGATTGGTCGCAAGTGCCCTTCCGCAGCCCGCCCGCCGGCCCGCGCGACCTCATGCCGAGCCTGCCTGACCATTGGGCCGTGATCGAGGACGCAGACGCCGACCATCCCTTCCGCCTCGCCACATCGCCAGCGCGCTCTTTCCTCAATTCGACGTTCAACACGACGCCGACGTCGCGCGCGCGCGAAGGGCGGCCTTGCGTGCTCGTTCATCCGCAGGACGCCGCGCGATGCGGCGTCGCGGACGGCGACAAGGTGACGCTGGGCAATCTGCGCGGCGAAGTGCGCCTGCATGCGGAAATCTTTGCGGGCGTAGTTCCGGGCGTGCTCGTCTCGGAGGGGATCTGGCCCAATGACGCGTTTGAGGACGGGCGGGGCATCAACACGCTGACGGGCGCGGATTCGCCTGCGCCCTTTGGCGGTGCGGCGTTCCACGACAATCGCGTCTGGATGAAGAAGGCGCCCTAGGGCTGCGACCAGCCCGCTTCGACGAGATGGATGCGATCGCGCTTGAAACGCCAGGGCAGGATCATGCGCGGCTGAGACGGCGCGAACAGATCGGCGGTGAGATGGTCGAGCCATTCGCCGTCGAGCCCGTAATCGCGCAGCAATCGCTCGCCCTCGGGCCGCGACTCCAGCGCGCGCGGCCAAAGGTCGCTGACGCCGGGGCCCGATACGAGATCATGAAAGCTCGCCCAGCTGCGGCCGGCGAGCGTCGCGCGCAAGTCGCGCATCTCCGCTTCGCAGCTGCGCCAGTCGGCGTGATGAAAGCGGCGCTGGCCCGCGACATTGCACAACAAGACGGCGTGATCTGAATGATCGGCGAGAACGCGCGCGGGATCTGCGAAGAAATCTGCCGTGCTCCACGAAAGCTTTCCGCGCGCCGCGCGGTGATTGAGCGAGAACAAGCTCCGCGCCGCGGGATCGAGATCAATCGCCGACACATGGGTGAAACGCTCAAGGAAGGCCTTAGGCAGGCACCAGCCAGCGCTTGGCCCCACCAGAAGAATGCGCTGCGCGGGGGGCCGCCAATCGGCGATCCAATGGGCCAGCGAGCGACGAAACGGCGCCCAGAGCGAAGACCGGCAAGCCAGAGCGCGCATATGCCAGCGCAGGCCGCCCGTTGCGTCCACGAGCCGCGGTGCGCGCGTCTGCGAAGCGCTCATCTGCGCGCGCGCGCCCGAAAGGTCATTTGCATTCCGACGGGGACCGCGAGCCTGCAGGCGAGGTCTTTCCCGGCGGGCAAGGCGTCAGATACGTTGCGCCTGACACCGCGTAAAAGCCGGGCGGCGCGGGCTTGCAGATATTGCCTGCCGAATAGGAGCCCGCTTCGCAGCGCGGCATCACATTGCCCGTGAGGCCCGAAGGACGCGGCGCCGACGGATCCTTCGGCTTGTCTTGCGCGCAAGCGATCGTTGCCAAAAGCGACACGGCGAACCCGAGCGCCGCTCTCATGGCTTCCTCCCCGATTCCTGGAATTTCAGCGTCACGCTGATGCGTCGGTTGCGCGGATCATTGGGATCGGCCGGATTGAAATGATCCGTAT
>CAIXDD010000116.1 GCA_903918155.1 uncultured Hyphomicrobiales bacterium | reverse complement strand
GAGGCGACGCAACCCCAGATCATCAAGCGCCGCAGCATCTGCGTTTCGCGCGGGCCCGCCAGCGCGCCGGCGACGGCTGCCAGAATCATTCCCGCGAGCACGCCGCCATGTTGCAGGCCGCCGAGCCGCGTGGATTCGCCGGGCGTCATCGCGAAGACGACGCCGGCGAAAGGTTCGAGGATGAGGTCCTGCGCGTTATAGGCGAGCATGGAGACGAAGATGAAATAAGCGAAGCGGCGCGTGGCGGGCTCGGTCCAGACCTGCGCGAAGGCCTCGCGGAAGGCGATTTTGCGCTGGCTCTCGGGCGCGGGCGCGGCGGCGGTCGGCTCAAGGCCGCGCACCGCAAGGCAGGCCAGCGCGAAGGCGCAGAGCGAGACGACGCTTGTGACTGCGACGAGCCGCTGCGGCGTGAAGGGATCGAGCGCATGGCCCGCCAGGGTCGCGGTGAGCGCGAAGCCGAAAATCATCATCGTCCAGACGATGGTGGCCGCCGGCGCGCGGCGCGCGGGATCGGTGCGTTCGGCGAGCAGCGTGAGCAGCGACGTGCCCGCCGCGCCGACGCCGATTCCAATCAGCAGAAAGCCCAGAACGCCGAGCGCGATTCCCAAGGGCAGGCTCGCGCCCATGATCGCGGTGGCGAGCGCGGCCAGCGCGCCGCCGCTGCACAGGGCCGCCATGCCGCCGACGATCCAGGGCGTGCGCCGGCGTCCGCCGTCCGAGCCATGGCCCCAGCGCGGGCGCAGCGCCTGCACGGCGTAATGCAGCGTCACCAGCAAGCCCGGCACAAGCGCCGGCAGGGCCAGCTCCACCACCATCACGCGGTTCAGCGTGGAGGTCGTGAGCACGACGACGGCGCCGAGCGCGGTCTGCACGAGTCCCACGCGCACGATCGAGAGCCAGCCGAAGGAGCCTGCGCGCGGCGTCGTCATCGCATCCGGCCCCGTCTTGGCGTCCGGCCCCGTCATGGCGCGCCCGCCAATCCGCGCAGCGCGAAGGCGGCGGCGAGCATGCCCAGCACATAGAGCGTCGTGCCGGTGGCGTTGTACCAGGCGGCGCGCCCGCGCGGATCGGCGAGCAGGCGCATCATGAGAAAGCCCTGCGCCGCAAGCAGCGCGCCGACGATCAGCGCGTGGACGGGCCGCTGCCAATGGGCGAGCAGGGCGATCACGACGATCTGCGGCGCGGCCATCACCCCGCAGGCGAGGCGCGCGGCGCCGGTCACGCCCAATTGCACGGGAAGGGAGGCCACGCCGGATTTGACGTCGCCTTCGACGGATTTGAAATCGTTCAGCGTCATGATGCCATGCGCGCCGATGCTGTAGAGCAGGGCGAGCCAGACGATGCGCGCGTCAGGCATGGCGGCGCTCGCCACGGCGGCGCCGGTGAACCACGGCAGACCTTCGTAGCACAGGCCGACGGCGGAATTGCCCCACCAGCCGTTCGCCTTCAGCCGCAGCGGCGGCGCGCTATAGGCCCAGGCGAGCGCAAGGCCGACGATCGCCGCGCCCAGCACGGCGAGGCCCAGCGCGGCGGCGAGCGCGAGCGAAAGGCCGGTGAACGCGCAGGCGACGTAAAAGCCCCATCGGCCGGGCATGCGGCCGGAGGGAATGGGCCGGTCGGGCTCGTTGATCGCGTCGACATGACGGTCGTACCAATCATTGACCGCCTGGCTCGCCCCGCACACCAGCGGGCCGGTGAGCAGCACGCCGCCGATCACCAGCGCCCAGCGATCCTGCAGGGTGAAACCGCCCGAGACGAGCCCGCACACGAAGGCCCACATGGGCGCGAACCATGTGATGGGCTTCAGCAGCTCCAGGACGACGGCGGGGGCTGGATAGGTCATCGGGGACAGCCTAGCCCCGGGCGGGCCGACTGTCCATCTTCATTGACAGGTGTCTATGATTATCGACGCTCGTCGTCGTCGCTCTGGGGCAGGTCGCCCAGACTGTAGCGGCGCAGCTTGTCATAGAGGCTCTGGCGGCTCAGGCCGAGCATTTGCGCGGCGGCGGCGCGATTGTCGCCCGTCAGGCGCAGGGAGGCCTCGATGCACATGCGCTCCGTGATCTCGACGGTTTCGCGCACGAGATCCTTCAAGGGCACGCGGCCCACGAGTTCGGACAATTGCTCGGCGCTGCGCGCCTGTTCGGGCCCCAGCGGGGCGTCGGCGCCCTTGGCGGCGCCGCTGCGCGCGCGCGAGCGCAAGACGAGCCCGTAGCATGGGTTCTCGCCGGCGGGGGAGGCGGCGGCGGCGGAGACCTCCACCTCTTCGACGGCGCCGTAATCGCTGCGCACGGCGGTCACGAAATCGCGCACCGCGCCATGTTCGCGCAGATTCGAGAACAGGACGCTCACGTCCACGCCGGTGCGTCCCAGCCAGCGGTCGAGCGGCTGCCCGCGCGCCTGCGCCAGCGTCGGCGATTCGGTCATTTCGAGGAAAGCGGCGTTGGCGTCCACCACGCGCCGCTCGCCGTCCACCACGACGAACGCGTCGGGCAGGGCGTCGAGCGCCTGCAGGGCCTGCGATTTCGCGGCGGGCTCGCGCGCCGATTCGCTGGCCGAAAGCGTGAGGCGCACGAGAATTTGCGCGCTGTCTTCATGGCGGAAGAGCGAGGCGGAGAGCCAGCATTCGCGCTGGTTGGCGAGTTTCGCGCGCACGGCGCTCACGCGGCCGACGCTGCGCACGCTCTCCAGTTCGGCGTTGAGCGCATCGCGTCCGCCGGCGTCGAAAATATCGACGAGCGCGCGGCCCACGAGCTTGCCCGAGGTCGTTTCCGCAAGCGTCGCGGCGGCGGGATTGGCGTCCACGGTCTTGAGGCTCGCCGCGTCCACGACGAGGACGGCCTCCTCCGACGATTGGAACAGAATGCGAAAGCGCGTCTCGGCGCTGCGCAGCCGCAGGAATTCGCTCTCCGTCGCGCGCTGCGCCTCCACGAGGCGCTGCTGCAACTGGCCGATGGCGCGCAGGTCGCGCCCGACCGCCACCACGCGATCGGTGGCGCCGATGCGGAAGGCCGAATACCGGATCGGCAGGTCCTGTCCGTTCGACAGGCGATGATTGATCTCGCGCGAGCGCGCCACCGGCTGGTCCGCCGCCTCGCGCAGGAGGTCCTCGATCTTGGGGCGGCTTTCGACGGTGACGGTCTCCGCCCATTTGCGCCCGAGCCAGTCGCGCGCGAAGGGGAAATCGTCGCCGCCCGCGCAGACGTCGCGGATGACGCCCGCGGAATCCACCACGAGGCCGAGATCGCAGGAGGCCGCCAGAAGCCGGGCTGCATGCCGCGGATCGAGCGCGCCGATGGTCTTTTCGGGCGCTGAGAACTCGATCACGCGCGACTCCGGGGCGTGAGAGACGGAAGCGGCCGCCGACGACGGCCGCTGGCGATAGGCTTGGTTGGCTGACGTCATTGCGCCATCGCGACCTCGCGGGCGCAGACGAGGCGTTCGGCGAGCGCGACGGCGAGCGGGCCGTTCGACGCGACGCCGTCGGCGCCTATTTCCGCAGCCAGTTCCGGACGCTCCAGGAAAACGCGGCCTCCGACCATGATGGCGACATTCCGATGACGCGACGCGCGCCGCATAAGGGCGATCAGGGCTTCAAGCTTCGGCAGAAATGCCTCTTGGCTGATGGAAAGTCCAGCGATTTCGAAACTCTCGCGGCGCAGGCGCGCCTCGACGTCGGCGACCGACATGGGGGTGATCGTGCAGACGTCCCAGCCCGCGCGGTGAAGGAATTCATCGACGATGCGCAGGCCGAAATCATGCTGCTCGCCGGGATAGGGGCTGAGCAGCGCGCGGCGGGGAAGCGGGGCGCGCGCGGGTCCTTCGAGATCGTGCCCGCCAAGCCGGCGCAACGCCTGCTGCAGGCAGCTCACGCCAATGGTGACGGTGGCGAAATCGCATTCGTCGCTCACCCAATGGTCGCCCAGCAGATTGGCCGCCGGCGCGAGAAGCTGCAGCATCACGGCTTCGGCGCTGGCGCCGCGCGCGCGCGCCTGGGAGACGAAGGCGTGCATGTCGTCCACCCGGCGCTGGCGCACGAGCGCGACGAGAATCGCCACGTCCTGAGGGTGGATCTGGGACGCCCGCGCGGCCAGCTCCGGGCCTGACGGGCGGCCGCCGGACAGGCGGGGAATGATGGCGTCCGAGACGAGGCGCGAAATCGCGGATTTGGTCTGGGCGCGGGCGAAGGCCCTCGTCCCGGCCTTGGGCTCGTCCGACCCCGCGGGGCGGTCGTCGCAGGCGGGCTGGCCTTGATGGTTGCCGTCCGGGCGGCTCATGGAAACCCCTCATGCCAGCCTGACACTTCAGGCTCGTCCCCGTCAGGTGAAAGCGGCAGGTCGACCATCGCTCTTCCGCTACCCGGCTAGGGGACGCAGGCGTCATCTAAGCACCAAGGCCGGAGCGCCGCAATATGTTTGGGCGAATATGTAAGAGTTAATAGACGTCAATTTAAATTGACACATTCCAAGCCCTGCAATAGCCTCTTGATGCTAGCCCCACCGGGAGGACACATGGCCGAGCTGACGCACATATCCGGCTCCGGCCTTTACACAGCCGAGCAACGCGCCCGCCGCGACGCCTCGGGCTGGACGCTGGTGCAGGGCGTGCTCGCCCCCGTGCAATTCGCCGTCTTTCTGGGAAGCCTCGCGCTCGTCGCCCGGTTCCTTGCGACCGGCGACGGCTATTTCGCCGCGACTTTCTCCATCGTTCTCAAGACTTTGACGCTCTACGCCATCATGGTGACGGGGGCGGTCTGGGAGCGCGAGGTCTTCGGCTGCTATCTCTTCGCGCCCGCCTTCTTCTGGGAGGACGTCGTCAGCATGCTCGTGCTGGCGCTCCACACCGCTTATCTGGCGGCGCTGGCCTTCGGCGCGCTCTCGCCGCGCGGGCAAATGCTGCTCGCGCTGGCGGCCTACGCCTCTTACGTCGTCAACGCGGCGCAATTCCTCTGGAAGCTGCGGCTCGCCCGCCTCCAGGGCGCGCGCGCCCTGCCGGAGGGCGCACGATGAGCGCCGTCTCCACCCAGTCCGTCCCGCAGGGCAAGTCCCTTGGCGCATCCCTTGGCGCATCCCTTGGCGCGTCCCAAGGCATATCCCTCGGCTCTTGCGCGACGGGCCCCAAAATCGTGCAGGAGCGCGGTCAGCGCGAGGTGTTCTGCGGCCTCACCGGCATCGTCTGGCTGCATCGAAAGATTCAGGACGCGTTTTTCCTCGTGGTGGGCTCGCGCACCTGCGCGCATCTCATCCAGTCGGCGGCGGGCGTGATGATCTTCGCCGAGCCGCGCTTCGCCACGGCGATCATCGACGAGCGCGATCTCGCCGGCCTCGCCGACATCGACGACGAGCTGGACCGCGTCGTCACGCGCCTCATCGAGCGCCGGCCCGACATCAAGCTTCTGTTCCTCGTCGGCTCCTGCCCCTCGGAAGTCATCAAGCTCGATCTGTCGCGCGCGGCCCAGCGCCTGTCCCAGCAGATGACGCCGAACGTGCGCGTGCTCGCATATTCGGGCAGCGGCATCGAGACCACTTTCACGCAGGGCGAAGACGCCTGCCTCTCCGCGCTGGTGGCGCAGGCGCAGCGCGCCGACGCCGCGCAGAAGCCCTCGCTCCTCGTGGTCGGCGCCTTGGCCGATGCGGTGGAGGATCAATTCCGCCGCCTGTTCGCGCAGATGGGAATCGAACGCGTCGATTTTCTGCCCGCGCGCCGCGCCGCCGACATGCCCATGATCGGGCCGGGCACGAAATTCCTGCTCGCGCAGCCCTTCCTCACCGATACGGCGCGGGCGCTGGAAGCCCTTGGCGCGCAGCATCTTCCCGCCCTTTATCCGCTCGGCGCCGAAGGCGTCGCCGAATGGCTCAGGGCCGCCGCGCGCGCCTTTGGCGTCTCCCGCGAGACCTTCGAGGCCGTGATCGCCGCGCCTCGCGCGCGCGCTGAAAAGAGCCTCGAGCGCTGGCGGCCCCATCTTGCGGGCAAGCGCGTGTTCTTCGTCCCCGATTCGCAGCTGGAGCCGCCGATGGCGCGCTTCCTCGCGCGCGAACTGGGCATGGAGATCGTGGAGATCGGCGCGCCTTACGTCGATCGGCGCCGCCTCGCCGAAGAGCTTGCGCTTCTGCCGCCCGACACGCCCATCGTCGAGGGGCAGGACGTCGAGCGCCAGCTTGATCGCCTGCGCGCCGCGCGCCCCGATCTCGCCGTCTGCGGCCTTGGCCTCGCCAATCCTCTGGAGGCGGAAGGATTCGCCACGAAATGGTCGATCGAACTCGTTTTCACCCCGGTGCAGGGCTTTGAACAGGCCGGCGACCTCGCCGAATTGTTCGCGCGCCCCTTGATGCGCCGCGAGTTGCTGGAGATCTGACCATGCAGCTCACCGTCTGGACCTATGAAGGCCCGCCCCATGTCGGCGCCATGCGCGTCTGTGCGGCGATGGAAGGCGTGCATTACGTGCTGCACGCCCCGCAGGGCGACACTTACGCCGATCTCCTGTTCACGATGATCGAGCGTCGCGGCACGCGCCCGCCCGTCACCTACACCACGTTTCAGGCGCGCGATCTGGGCGGCGACACGGCCGAATTGTTCAAGAACGCCGCGCGCGAAGCTTACGAACGCTACAAGCCGCAGGTTCTCGTCGTCGGTTCCTCCTGCACCGCAGAGCTGATTCAGGACGATCCGGGCGGGCTGGCGATGGCGCTCGGGCTCGACGCGCCGGTCGTGCCGCTCGAATTGCCGGCCTATCAGCGCAAGGAGAATTGGGGCGCGGCGGAGACCTTCTATCGCATCGCCCGCGCCATGGCCGGCCCGCATGCGCCCGCGCCCGGCTCCTCCAGCGCGCGCGCGCGCGAAGCCGGCCAGCGCGCCCGCTGCAACGTGCTCGGGCCGTGTTCGCTGGGCTTCCGTCATCGCGACGATCTCGTCGAAGTGCTGAAGATCATCGAATCCCTGGGCGTGGACGTGAATGTCGTCGCCCCTCTGGGCGCCACGCCCGCCGATCTCGCGCGTCTGGGCGAGGCGGATTTCAACGTCGTGCTCTATCCCGAAATCGCGGGCCAGACCGCGTCCTGGCTGCAGCGCACCTTCGGTCAGAAAGCCACGCGCACGATTCCCATCGGCGTGGGCGCGACGCGCGCCTTCATCCGCGAAGTGGCCGAACTCGCCGACGTCGATCCCAGCGCGCTCCTGCGCCCCGACCTGTCGCGCCTGCCCTGGTATTCGCGCTCCGTCGATTCGACTTATCTCACCGGCAAGCGCGTATTCGTGTTCGGCGACGCCTCCCACGCCATCGCGGTCGCCGATGTGGCGGCGAAGGAATTGGGGCTCAAGGTCGTCGGCCTTGGCTCCTATTCGCGCGAATTCGCCCGCGAGATCCGCGAAGCCGCGGCCCGTCACGGCGTCGAGCCGCTGGTGTGCGACGATTATCTCGAGGTGGAGGCGGCGATCACCGCCGCAGCCCCCGAACTGGTGCTTGGCACGCAGATGGAGCGCCATGTCGCCAAGCGCCTGCGCGTGCCCTGCGCGGTCATTTCCGCGCCCGTCCATGTGCAGGATTTCCCCGCCCGCTATTCGCCGCAGATGGGCTTTGAGGGCGCGAACGTCCTGTTCGATTCGCTCGTCCATCCCCTGATGATGGGGCTTGAAGAGCATTTGCTCGGCATGTTCCGCGGCGATTTCGAATTCCGCGACGGCGTGGCTCCCTCGCATCTGGGCCATGGCGAGGCGCCGGCCGAGACCGCGTCCGAAAACGATCTGGAGGAAGACGGCGAAGTGAAGACCCGCGGCGCCAGCGTGGCGTGGACGCTCGACGCGGAAAAAGAGCTACGCAAAATCCCCTTCTTCGTGCGCGGCAAGGCGCGACGCAACACCGAGAGCTATGCGCTCGAACGGGGCGTCGGGCGCATTGACGTGGAGACGCTCTATGACGCAAAAGCGCATTTCGGCCGTTGAGCCGACGCCGATCCGCGTCACGATCGTCACGCTCGACGATCATCTGGCGGGCGCCGTCGCGCGCGCGCAAGCCTCCCTGCGCAAGGATCTTCCGGGCCTCAGCCTGACGCTTCACTCCGCCGCCCAATGGGGCGAGGACGAAGCCGCGCTCGCCCGCTGCCACGCCGACATCGCCAGCGCCGACATCGTCATCGCCACCATGCTTTTCATGGAGGATCATGTGCGCGCGGTGGCGCCGGCCATGGAGGCGCGCCGCGAGTCCTGCGACGCGATGGTCGTATGCATGTCCGCCGGCGATGCGGCGCGGCTCACGCGCATGGGCCGGTTCACCACCCATTCCAGCGGCGGCCTGCGCGGCTTTCTCAAGAAATTGCGCGGCAAGACCGAGAAGTCCGGCGTAGCCGGCGCCCAGCAGATGAAGATGCTGCGGCGCATTCCCCGCCTGCTGAAATTCATTCCCGGCGCCGCGCAGGACGTGCGCGCCTATCTGCTCACCCTGCAATATTGGCTGGCGGGCTCCGACGACAACGTCCGCAATCTCGTGGGCTTCCTCATCAACCGCTACGCCGACGGGCCGCGCAAGGCGCTGCGCGGACTCGTGAAAGCGGGCGATCCGGTCGAATATCCCGAGGTCGGCGTCTATCATCCCGCCCTGCCGGGCCGGCTGAGCGAGGACGACGCGGCCTTGCGCAAGATCTCGAAAGGCGCGCGCGGACGCGTGGGCGTGCTCGTGATGCGCTCCTATCTGCTCGCCGGCAACAGCGCCCATTACGACGGCGTGATCGCCGCGCTCGAAGCGCGCGGCCTCGCCGTCGTGCCCGCCTTCTCCAGCGGCCTCGACGCGCGCCCCGCCATCGAGCGGTTTTTCATGAAGGACGGCGCGCCGACCATCGACGCGCTTGTCTCGCTCACGGGCTTCTCGCTCGTCGGCGGTCCCGCCTATAACGATTCGCAAGCGGCAGAGGAAATCCTCGCGCGCCTCGACGCGCCCTATATCGCCGCCCATTCGCTCGAATTCCAGACGCTCGAGCAATGGGAGGCGTCGGAGCGCGGCCTGTCGCCGGTGGAGGCGACGATCATGGTCGCGATCCCGGAGCTCGACGGCTCCACGAGCCCCATGGTGTTCGGCGGCCGCAGCGACGCGGCCGGCCCCGCCGCCAGCCGCGACATGCGCCCCGAGCCCGGCCGCGTGGCGGCGCTGGCCGCGCGCGTGGACAAGCTCGTCGCCCTGCGCAAGACGGAGCGCGCCGCGCGCCGCATCGCCATCGTCCTGTTCAATTTCCCGCCCAATGCGGGCTCCGTCGGCTCCGCCGCCTTCCTCTCGGTGTTCCATTCCCTGTTCAACACGCTCAACGCCATGAAGGCTGCGGGCTATGACGTGGACGCGCCCGCCAGCGTGGAGGATTTGCGCGCGCGCATCCTGCAGGGCAACGCCGCCGAATATGGCGCGCAAGCCAATGTGCATGCGCGCATCGACGCGCAGGACCATGTCCGCGACGAAGTCTGGCTCTCGCAGATCGAAGCGCAATGGGGCCCGGCGCCCGGCCGCCAGCAAAGCGACGGCGCCTCCCTCTTCGTGCTTGGCGCGCAATTCGGCTCCGTCTTCGTGGGCGTGCAGCCCGCCTTCGGCTACGAAGGCGACCCGATGCGCCTGCTCTTTGAGAAGAGCTTCGCGCCCACGCACGCCTTCTCCGCGTTCTATCGCTGGCTCCGCAAGGATTTCGGCGCCCATGCGGTGCTGCATTTCGGCACCCATGGCGCGCTGGAGTTCATGCCCGGCAAGCAGACGGGCCTGTCCGACGCCTGCTGGCCCGAACGGCTCATCGGCGATCTGCCGAATCTCTATCTCTACGCCGCCAACAATCCCTCGGAAGGCGCCATCGCCAAGCGGCGCGCCTCCGCCACGCTGGTGAGCTATCTCACGCCGCCGATCTCCCACGCCGGCCTCTATCGCGGGCTTCTGGATCTGAAATCCTCGCTGGAGAGCTGGCGCGCGCTGGAGCCTGACGCGCAGGACGCGCGGGCGCGCCTCGCGCCTGTGTTGCAGGCGCAGGCCGCCGAGCTGGATCTGGCGTCCGCCGAACCCGCCTGGCCCGATCCGCAGGAGCGCATCGTTGCGCTGGCGGCGGCCGTTCTGGAGCTGGAATACACGCTCATTCCCCATGGCCTGCACGTGGTGGGCGAAGCGCCCACGCGCGAAGAGCGCGTCGACATGCTGCTCGCCATGGCGGAGAGCGCGCAGGAGGCCGGCGCGCCGCCCCCGGCCCGCGCAATGGCCGAAGCCATCGTCGATGGCGCGCCCGCTCCCGCGGACGCTGCCGCGCGCGCCTTGCATGAGACCCTTGCGCGCGCCGACGCGCTGCTGGCGCGCGATCACGAAGCCCCCGCGCTTCTGCGCGCGCTCGATGGACGCTATGTGCCTCCCGCGCCCGGCGG
>CAIXDD010000115.1 GCA_903918155.1 uncultured Hyphomicrobiales bacterium | reverse complement strand
TGGTTCATGAACGGAAATCTCATCACGAACCTGTCGTCCAAGGGAGCGAACGGCACCAGCGCGCCGCTTCTGTCGGTGGCGGGATTCGGCGTGGGCGGCGGCTATACGGATGAATGCACGACCCTCTCGGTCGGCTATTCCTCCGTGCTCAACGACAATGGCGCGGGAACGCAGATCCGCAACCAGACCCTTGTCTTCCAGCTCCAATTGCGCACGCTCGGCGACGCCCGCATCCGGACCGGCTTGTCCGAGCAAAACACGACGCCCCGGTGACGGGTCTGCAAAAAGGTGGCCGCATGATCTTGAACTTCACGCGCATGGGATTCTCCGGCGCGCTCGCCGGCGCCCTTCTGGCCCTTGCGGCAACATTCGCGGCGTCCGTCTCCGACGCGCGGGCGCAATCGCTCGTGGCGACGGTGAACGACAGTCCCGTCACCAATTACGACCTCGAGCAGCGGGTGAAATTGCTGCGCGTGCTGCGCGCGCCCGCCACGCTGCAGGCCGCGCTCGAAAGCATCGTCGAAGATCGGCTGAAGATCGCCGAGGTCACCAAATACGGCATGCGCCCCTCCGAGCAGGACGCCGCGGCCGAACTGGGACGCATCGCCGCTGACCGCAAGATCCCGCCCAGCTCGCTCGGCCCCGCCTTGCAGGCCGCCGGCGTCAATCCGAAGCATTGGCAGGAGCACGGCAAGGCGCAGGCCGGCTGGCGCGCTTTCGTGCAGGCCCTCAACAAGACGGTGGGCGTGAGCGAGACGGAAGTGCGCGCCGAACTCGACAAGCGCCGCAAGAAGGGCGATTCCAACGAATACAGCCTGCGGCAGGTCATTCTGATCGTACCCAGCGCGGCGGGCGCCGGCGCGGTCGATGCGCGCATGCGCGAGGCCGAAAACCTGCGCGCGCGCTTCACGGATTGCCAGAGCGGCCTGCAATTGGCGCGCGGACTGAACGACGTCGTCGTGAAAGAGCAGATCTCGCGCAGCGGCGCGCAGCTTTCCGGCGAGCTTGCGGAGATCCTCGAACGCACGCAAGTGGGCCGGCTGACGCCGCCCCAACGCGGCGCCACCGGCGTGGAATTGCTCGCGGTCTGCGGCAAGGCGCGGGAGAGCGGCGACGGCGCCGCCGCGCAGGACATCCGCCAGATGCTGCTCGCGCGCAAGCTGAAGGCGGAGGAAGAAAAGCTCTACGCGCCCATCCGCAAGCGCGCCGTGATCGTGCGCAGGTGACCGCATGACCGCCGCCGCGCCGATCGCGCTGTCCATGGGCGATCCTTCGGGGATCGGCCCGGAGATCGCGTTGCTGGCGTGGCTGCGCCGCAAAGCCGGCGACCGTCCCTTCATCCTTCTGGGCGACCCCGACCATCTGTCGGCGCTGGCGCACAGGCTCGGCCTGCCTGTCCCCGTCACGGCCTGCGCGCCGGAGGAGGCCACGCGCGTCTTCCCCGCCGCCCTGCCCGTCGCGCCCCTCGCCGCGCGCGTGACCGGGGCGCCCGGCGCGCCCGATCCGCGCGATGCGCCGGCCACAATCGAAGCCATCGAACGGGGCGTGGAGCTGGTGCGCGCGGGCCGCGCGCATGCGCTCGTCACCAATCCCATCTCCAAGGACAATCTCTACAAGGCCGGCTTCAAACATCCCGGCCATACGGAATTCCTCGCCGAACTGGCC
>CAIXDD010000114.1 GCA_903918155.1 uncultured Hyphomicrobiales bacterium | reverse complement strand
GTGCCATAGGCCAGCGCAGCGACGGCCTGCGCGCCGCCGACGCGATAGACTTCGTCGACGCCCGCGATCTGGGCGGCGGCGAGCACGAGCGGGTTCAGCCGCCCGTCCGGCGCAGGCGCCACCATCACGAGGCGATCCACGCCGGCGACCTTGGCGGGCGTGGCGTTCATCAGCACGGAGGAGGGATAGCTCGCCGTGCCGCCCGGCACATAGAGGCCGACGGATTCCAGCGCGCTCCAGCGCCAGCCCAGATCCACGCCCAGCGCGTCGGTGAAGCGCTTGTCCTGCGGCTTCTGCTCTTCATGAAAGCGCTTGATGCGCGTATAGGCGAAGCGCAGCGCGTCCAGCGCGCGCGCGTCGCATCGCGATTGCGCGTCGGCGAGCTCCTGCGCGCTCACCCGCAGGCCGAGGGCCGCGAGATCCGTGCGGTCGAACTTGCGCGACAGGTCGACGAGCGCGGCGTCGCCGCGCGCGCGCACGTCGGCGATGATGTCGCGCACGGTGTCGTCCACGTCCTGCGAGGCCTCCCGCTTCATGGCGAGAAAGGCTTCGAAGGCGGCCGCAAAACCGGGGTCACGCGTATTCAGGCGCAAAGGCATCGTCTGCTCCAGCGGGCCTGCGCCCGTCACTCGTCGGCGTCTTCCACGGGATGGGCGGGGGTTGCCGCCGCGCTCCAGCGTTCGCCCAGGTCGCGCACATGCGCTTCCAGACATTCCACCTCGAGCCGCAGCGCGCCGCCGCCCGAGAAATGTATCGTCGCCACGCCCGCGGGCGCGTCGGTCTCCTCGAAGGAGATATGCAGCACATTGAGCACCGCCTCGTTCGCCGACCGGTCGAAGCCCGTATGCGAGACGCGCGCCACATAATCGAACTGCAGGCCCGTGCGCGCCCGCTCGGCCTTGCGGCCCTCCTGCAGCGCGCACCAGTCGAAGCGCGAGCCCACCAGCGCGAAGCGGCGGGCGGCGGGCAGATAGGCCATGTCGGCCACCCGCACCAGCGCGTCCTGCAGATGCGCGGCCAGAACGTCGAGGTCTTCGGCGTCGACGGCGAGCAGGCGCAGCGGCGCGTCCGCAGGCGCGCTGACTTGCGCGTTTTCTTGCGCGCCTACTTGCGCGCTTTCTTGCGCGCTCGCCCGGCCGGGGGCGGCCGAGGGGGAGGGGGGTGGAGACGCAGACGATTGGGACATGGGGCGAGACCTTATCCGAGCCATAGCGCGCCGGGGCGCGGCAAGGCAAATGAACCTGAGCCCGCGCCCCCCGCAGGCCCGTCCTGCAGATAGGCTTGTTTCGCGCGATTGCGAGCCGGCGGGGCCCTAGCCGCCTTCGGAGACGCGCTCGACCTGCGCGCCGCAGGCCCGCAGCTTCTCCTCCAGCCGCTCGAAGCCGCGGTCGAGATGATAGACCCGGTGCACCATGGTCTCGCCTTCGGCGGCCAAAGCGGCGATGACCAGCGAGACGGAGGCGCGCAGGTCCGTCGCCATGACGGGCGCGCCCTTGAGCTGGGGCCGGCCTTCCACGATGGCGGTGTCGCCCTCCAGCCGGATGCGCGCGCCAAGGCGGGCCAGCTCCTGCACATGCATGAAGCGGTTTTCGAAAATGGTCTCGGTGATGCGCGAGACGCCCTCCGCCCGCGTCATCAGCGCCATGAATTGCGCCTGCAGGTCGGTGGGAAAGCCGGGGAAGGGATCGGTGCGCACGTCCACGGGGCGGATCGGGCAGCCGTCGCGGCGCACGCGCACGCCTTCGGCTTCGCTGCTCACCTGCGCGCCCGCGCGCTCCAGCGCGTCGAGGGCCGAGCGCAGCAGGTCGGCGCGAGCGCCTTGCAGCAGGACGTCGCCGCCCGCCATCGCCGCCGCCATGGCGTAAGTGCCCGTCTCGATGCGGTCCGGCAGAACGGAATGGCGCGCGCCATGCAGCGAGGTGACGCCCTGCACCTCGATGGTGGGCGTGCCGGCGCCGGAGATTTTCGCGCCCATGGCCATGAGGCAATGGGCGAGATCGACCACTTCCGGCTCGCAGGCCGCGTTGCGGATGGTCGTGTCGCCGCGCGCCATGGCCGCGCCCATCAGCGCCGTATGCGTGCCGCCCACCGTGACTTTGGGAAAGTCGATCAGCCCGCCGCGCAGGCCCTCGCGCGCGCTGGCGACCACATAGCCGCTTTCGATATCGATGCGCGCGCCAAGGCTTTCCAGCGCGGTGATGAGGAAATCCACGGGCCGCGTGCCGATGGCGCAGCCGCCGGGCAGCGACACGCGCGCCTGCCCCATGCGCGCCAGCAGCGGCGCCAGAACCCAGAAGCTCGCGCGCATTTTCGACACAAGCTCATAGGGCGCGGTGGTGTCGACGATGCGGCGCGCGGAATAATGCACGCGCTCGCCCACATGCGGCCCGTCGCCGGGGCGCTTGCCCTCCACCGCATGGTCGACGCCGTGATTGCCGAGAATGCGGTTGAGCAGGCGCACGTCCGCCAGACGGGGCATGTTCTCCAGCGTCAGCGTCTCGGGCGTCAGCAGCGAGGCGATCATCAGCGGCAGGGCGGCGTTCTTGGCGCCGGAGATCGGAATGACGCCAGCGAGCCTGGCTCCGCCGACGATGCGGATGCGATCCATGTTTCACTCTCCGGCGGGCTCGGCGCCCGCAAATGACTATGCGCCGGCGGCGGGCCTACGCCCGGTCCGCGTCGTCTTCGGCCGGGCCGCCGGCTGATTGCGCCCTGCCGCGCGCCTGCGCCTTGCGGCGGCGCAGGTTCATGCGCAATTCCTCGGCGAGGCGCTGCTCGCGGGTCTTGGGTCGCGCCTTCGCGGGCGCGTCCGGCGCAGCGGGGTTCGACGCGCCGGCGTCAGGCGCGCCGGCGATGGACGCGCCCGAGTGCGACGCGGCCGCGTTGGATGTCTCATCGTGCATGTGTCGTGCGCCAGATGGGGGGATCGGGGAACGACGGGCCGCGACCCGTGCGCCCTTTTAGGCGCCCCCGGGCGGCTCCGCAACCCGCGCAGGGGGCGCGGCGGCCTCCGCCCCGCCAGGACAAGCAGGGGACGCGGCGCGGCGACGCCGCAGGCCGCGTTCAAGCGGGGACAGGCGCGGCGCGGACGCAGGCGGGGGGAGGGGGAGGCCGGCATAGGCGGGGACGCGCGGGCGGGGACGCGCGGGCGGGGGAGGCGGGGAGCGGCGGCGGGCCTTGCGCCGGGGCGGGGCGTGTGGCAGAAGCCCCAGCGTCGCATGCGCCTCGCGCCCGACGCCTCAGCTGCGGTAGCTCAGTGGTAGAGCACTCCATTGGTAATGGAGAGGTCGAGAGTTCAATCCTCTCTCGCAGCACCATTCACGCCAATCGGTTGCGCCATAAGCTGAACCTTAGAGGTGGGTTGCGGTCACACTCCGGTCACACTGGGGGTGGAGATGGCGACTATCCGAAGGCGTCACGGCCGATGGCAGGTTCAGATTCGGCGCAAGGGCAGCCGGTCTATTTCTAAGAGCTTTCTGGGAAAGTCGGACGCCCTGCGATGGGCGCGCGAGCAAGAGCGGGCGGTCGACCTAGGCGACGTGCTTGAGCCCGTTAAAGCCAAGGCGCCAATGTTGTTCTCGCAGCTCTTGGAACGCTACGAGGCTGAGGTGATCCCAAGCAAGCGATCTCCCTCTGATCGGTTTCATTTGCGGC
>CAIXDD010000113.1 GCA_903918155.1 uncultured Hyphomicrobiales bacterium | reverse complement strand
GGCGCCGCCGGCCTGAACCTGCGCGCGGGCGACGCGCTGCGCCGGCTCGACGGCTCCACCCCGCACACGCCGCGCGCGCTGGCCATGACCTCCATGACGCCCGCCGCCTTCGACCATCGCGTGGAGGTGATCGTGGCTCCCAGCCTCCTGCGCCTGCCCGAGCCCGCGCCCGGCCAGCCCCCGGTCTGGGACGAGCGCTTCGGCGCGCGTCCCGATTACGCGGCGCTGATCGAACCCACCCAGGCCGAGCGCGAGCGCAAATGCCTTGCCGAGGCGATCTATTTCGAAGCGCGCAGCGAGCCGGAGGCGGGCCAGGCGGCGGTCGCGCAAGTGGTGCTGAACCGCGTGAAGAGCGGGCTTTATCCCTCGAGCGTCTGCGGCGTCGTCTATCAGAACCGCCATCGCTATCTGGGTTGCCAGTTCACCTTCGCCTGCGAGGGCAAGTCGCTGCGCATCACCGAGGCCGAGCCGTGGCGCGCTGCGGTGCGCATCGCGCGCGAGGTTTCGGAAGGGCGCCTGTTCAACGCCGACGTCGGCGGCTCGACCCATTATCACGCCGATTACGTGCGCCCCTCCTGGGCGAAGCGGCTGAAGAAGATGGACACGATCGGCAGCCACGTCTTCTACAAGCTGCGGCCGGGCCAGACGTAAGGCTAGAGCGGCGCGACGACGCGGCGATAAAGCCGCCAGGTCGCGCAGCCCAGGATCGGCAGCACCAGCACGAGCCCGAGAAAGAAGGGCGCCGCCGCTGCGATCAGCGATGCGACAACGATGAACGCCCATGCGAGCATGGGGCCGGGGTTTTTCAGCACGCTGCGCACGCTGGCGATCATCGCCGTGATGAAATCCACCTCGCGGTCGAGCAGCAGCGGAAAGGAGATCGCCGTCAGCGAGAAGACGAGCAGCGCCATCGCGGCCCCGACCGCATGGCCCGTCGCGAGGAACATCAAGCCCTCGCGCGTCGTCGTCAGCGTCTCCAGAAAGGCCGGCAGCGAGGCGAAGGAGCGGAAGCCCAGAAACAGCGCCAGCAACAGGCGCACCTGATACATCCACACCACGCAGGCGAAGATCGACACAAAGGCGAGCCAGGCGAATTCGCGTCCGCTTTGGGCGAACATCACGCGCAGCACGCCGCCCCATGTAGGCGTTTCGCGCCGCTCGATGCGCCGGCTGATCTCATAGAGACCCGCCGCCGCGAAGGGGCCGATCAGCACGAAGCCGGCCGCCAGCGGATAAGCGAGATAGGCCTTGCCCAGCCACAGCGCGCAGGCCAGCGCCAGAAAGAAGCCGAACGCGAACAGCGCGCCCAGCGCCATGCACATGAGCGGCGCGCGCAGCACGTCGCGCCAGCCCTCCGCCAGCGCGCCCCACACATCCGCGAATCCGATCACGCGCAGTTCGGGAAAGGCCGGCGCGGCGGGGGCGTGAGGCGTCCGGCTCGTCTCCTGAGGCTCGACCATGCGCTGCGCTCCTGCTTCTTTGCGTCGCAGGCGAGCCTAGGCGGGGGCGCGGGCCGGCGCCCTGCGCAGGATCAAACCCGCGTCGCCGTCCGCTTCAGGCGCAGCGCCGCAGGCGGGATCGCCGCGGCGACGCCCAGAAGGCCGCAGGCGACGGTCACCCACAGGATCGGCTGCACGGTTCCGTCGGCGAGCAGGCCGTAAATCTGCGTGAAGACCGCGCCCATCATATTCTGCACGAACACGCCCACGCCCGCCGCCGTGCCCGCGATGCGCGGAATGGCGCCGATCGCCCCGGCCTGCGCATAGGGCAGGGAGATTCCCTGCGCGAAGGTGATGAAGAAACAGGGCGCGAAGATCGCCAGCGGCTCCAGCCGGCCGCTCGCCAGCACGCCCGCCTGCACGAGGATCGCCGCCAGCGCGAGCAGCGAGCCCGCCAGCACCATGGGCTCGTTGGCCGCGCGCGCGCCGATGCGGCTCGAGCAGAAATTTCCCAAAAGATAGCCGAAGGGAAAGAGCAGGAACCACAGGCCGAATTCGGATGCGCTGCGGTTCAGCGTCTCCTTCATGAGGAAGGAGGTTGCGCTCGCCGCCACGAGAAAGGCCGCGGTATTGGCGCCCGTCTGCACGACGAAACAGCTGAAGCGCAGATCTGCGAACAAGGCGGCGTAATCGCGCAGCGGATTGCCCGCAGGCGCCGCGCCCGCCGGCGTGGGCGGGCGCGTTTCATAGATCACGCGCCAGGCGCCGAAGGCGATCGCCGCCCCGGCGACGAACGAGAAGCCGAACACGCTGCGCCAGCCGAACAGGTCCGTCAGCGCGCCCCCGGCCACCGGCGCGATCATCGGCCCCAATGTGTAGAACATGGTGAGATAGGCGATGGCCTTCACCATTCTCTCGGGTCCGTAGGCGTCGCGCGCGATGGTGCGCACCAGCGCTGCGCCCGCGCCCGCGCCCACCGCCTGCACGAGCCGGCCCAGCACCAGCGATTCCACATTGGGCGCCAGCGCGCAGGCGACGCTGCCCGCCAGAAACAGGCACAGGCCCATCAGGATCACGGGCCGCCGGCCGCGCCGATCCGACAGCGAGCCCCAGAACAAGGTCGATACGCTCAACCCCAGCATGGACACCGAGAAGGTGAGCTGCGCCAGCGCGTCCGACAGGGCGAGCCCCGCCTTCACGGCGGGAATCATCGGCAGATAGATATGGATCGACAAGGGCCCGATGAGCGCGACCGAGGCGAGGCAGAGGGCGAACAAGGGGCCGGGCTGGCGCGACATGCGGGCTTTCGTTTCGCAGGCGCGCGCGCCTGCTTGGGAGTCGACGGCGCGCGCGGGATGCGCGCGGCGTCACATGTTCGGGTAATTGGGCCCGCCGCCGCCTTCGGGGGGAACCCAGGTGATGTTCTGCGCCGGGTCCTTGATGTCGCAGGTCTTGCAATGCACGCAATTCTGCGCGTTCACCACGAAGCGCTGGGCGCTTGCCGTCGCCTCGTCGCCAGACACGATCTCATAGACGCCGGCGGGGCAATAAAGCCGCGCCGGCTCGCCGTAGAGCGGCAGGTTGTCGCGCACCGGCAGGTCGGGGTCGGCGAGCCGGAGATGGCTCGGCTGGTCTTCCTCGTGGTTCGTGTTCGAGAGGAAGACGGAGGAGGGCCTGTCGAAGGTGAGCACGCCGTCGGGTCTGGGATAGACGATGGGCGTGACCTGCGCGAGCGGCTTCAGGCAGGCGTGGTCCGCCTTGCCATGGGCGAGCGTGCCGAAGGGCGAGCGGCCGAAAATCTGCTCGCACCACATGTCCAGCCCGGCCAGCGCGACGCCCAGTTTCGCGCCATAGCGCGACCACAGCGGCTTCACGTTGCGCACGGGCCGCAGATCGGCGCCCACGCGCGAGCCGCGCCAGGCCTTTTCGTAATCGATCAGCTCGTCATGCGCGCGGCCCTGCGCCAGCGCCACGGCCGCATGTTCGGCCGCCATCATGCCGGTGAGCACGGCGTTGTGCGAGCCCTTGATGCGCGGCACGTTGACGAAGCCCGCCGCGCAGCCGATGAGCGCGCCGCCGGGAAAACACAGTTTGGGCGCGCTCTGCCAGCCGCCTTCGGTGATCGCGCGCGCGCCAAAAGCGATGCGCCGTCCGCCCGCGAACGTGGGCGCGACGAGCGGATGCGTCTTGAAACGCTGGAATTCGTCGAAGGGCGAAAGCGTCGGGTTTTCGTAGTTCAGATGAACCACGAAACCCACGCTGACGAGCCCGTCCTCGAGATGATAGAGAAACGAGCCGCCGCCGGTGGAATCGTCGAGCGGCCAGCCGAAGGAATGGCGCACGAGTCCGGGCTTGTGGAGCGCGGGGTCGATCTCCCACAATTCTTTCAGGCCGATTCCATATTTCTGCGGCTCGCGGTCGCGCGAGAGGCGATAGCGCGCGATGGCCGTTTTGGACAGCGAGCCGCGCGCGCCTTCCGCCAGAAGCGTGTATTTCGCGCG
>CAIXDD010000112.1 GCA_903918155.1 uncultured Hyphomicrobiales bacterium | reverse complement strand
GCGACGAGAAGTTCGGCTATGACGTCGTGATCGCCCGCGTGAAGGGCGGCGTGGCGACGATCGAACCGTTCCTCACCGGCTTGCTGAACGCGAAGACGAACGAATTCTACGGCAGGCCTGCCTATGTCTTCCCGATGAAGGACGGCTCGCTCCTCGTCTCCGACGAACAGAACGGCGCCGCCTATCGCATCAGCTACGCGCAGCAGCGCACCGCGAGCCGCTGATGCGCCTTGGGCGGATGGAAAACCGGCTGCGGGCGTTCGCGCTCGCAGCCGTCGTCTGGAGCGGGGCGGCTGCGGCGCAGGGCCCCTCTCTCAGCGAACGGCTGGAGACCTGCGCCGCCTGCCATGGCGCGCGCGGCGCCTCCGACATGGAGAAGATTCCCTCGCTCGCCGGCCAGCCCGAATTTTTCGTCATGAACCAGCTGATCCTCATGCGCGAGGGCGTGCGGCCCATCGAGGCGATGAGGGACGTGGTGAAAGACCTGAAGGATGCGGACGTGCTGGCGCTCGCGGCCCATTTCGCAAAGGCGCAGCCCGCGCGCACCGCCGAACCCGTCGACGCCGCGCGCGCGGCGGCGGGCGCGTCGCTTGCGGAGAAATTGCGCTGCGCCTCGTGCCACCTGCCGACCTATGGCGGGCAAGAGCAGATTCCCCGGCTCGCCGGCCAGCGCATCGATTACATGATCGACGCGATGAAGGCCTTTCGCGACAATACGCGCAGCGGCGCCGACACGCAGATGGCGGCGGTTCTCTTCGGCCTCACCGACGCGCAGATCGAAGCGCTGGCCCATCACGCCTCATCCAGGTGAGGCGCAGCGCGCGCCTCACACCATGGCGGCGGGCAGCGGCGCGCGGCCGCGGATCATGTCGGACGCCTTGTCGGCCATCATGATGACGCAGGCGTTGATATGCGCGCCGACCATGTCGGGCATGGCGGAGGCGTCCACCACGCGCAAGCCTTCCGTGCCGCGCACGCGCAGCTCCGGGTCGAGCACCGCCTGCGCGTCCGTGCCCATCTTGCAGGTGCCGGCGGGATGGTGCGCGGTGATCGACGCGCGCTGCAGATAAGCCTCGATCTCGGCGTCGGTGCGCGCCTTGGCGGTGGCGGCGGTCTCCTCGCCGCGATAGGGATCCATCGCCTTCTGGCTCGCCACCTCGCGCGCGATCTTGAAGCCCTCGCGCAGTTTCGGCAGATCGTTGGGCGAGGAGAAGAAATTATAGACGATGCGCGGCCCCTCCGTCGGATCGGCGGATTTCAGCAGCACTTCGCCGCGGCTTTCGGGATGCAGGAGGCAGGGGCGGATTCCATAGCCGTCCTGATAGGGCGGCTTCAGGCCGGGGAACCACATGCCCGCATCGCCCGGTAGGCCGCGGAACATGAACTCGATGTCCGGCACGGACTGGTCGGGGCTCGTCTTGATGAAGGCGTGCAGCCCGCCCGGCACCACCGTCGCGGCGCCCGTGCCGAACAGATAGGCCTGAATCATCGAGAGCGCGATGCGGTCCGCGCGCAGCGAGTCGCGGAAGGGCGAGGGATTTTTGGGCCGCGTGAACATGATCATCGCGGCGAGATGGTCTTGCAGGTTCTTGCCCACCGGCAGATCGACGAGCGGATCGATCCCCACGCTGCGGAGATGGTCGGCGGGGCCGATGCCCGAATGCATCAGCAGATGCGGCGAGTTGAACGTGCCCGCGCTGAGAATGACCTCGCGCTCCGCGAAGGCCTGCACCTTCATGCCATGATGCATATATTCGACGCCGCGCGCGCGCAGGCCGTCCATGATGACGCGGCGCGTGAAGGCGCGCGTCTCCACGCGCAGGTTCGCGCGCTTTTCCGCCGGCCGCAGGAAGGCGTTCGCCGTGGAGGAGCGCCGGCCGTTGCGGATCGTATATTGGCTGCGGCCGAAGCCTTCGCCCTGTGCGGCGTTGTAATCCTGCGTGACGGGCAGGCCCGCCTGTCTGGCGGCCTCCACCCATGCGGGAAACAACGGATCGTCGGTCTTGGCGAATTCGGTGCCCAGCGGCCCGTCGCCGCCGCGGTGCTCGCTCGCGCCGCCTTCCCAGGTCTCGCAGCGGCGGAAATAGGGCAGGCATTCGGAATAGGTCCAGCCGTCGGCGCCGTTCTTCGCCCAGCGGTCGTAATCGCCGCGGTGGCCGCGCGTATAGGCCATCACATTGATGGAGGAGGACCCGCCGAGCACCTTGCCGCGCATCGCCTCGATGCGCCGGTCGTTGAGCTTCGGCTCGGGATCCGTGTGATAGCCCCAGTCGAACAGCATCCAGTCGTGCATCTTGCCCATGCCGAGCGGAATATGGATGAGCGGATGCCAGTCGCGCGGGCCCGCCTCCAGCAGCAGGACGCGCACGGCGGGGTCTTCCGTGAGACGATTGGCGAGCACGCAGCCAGCCGAGCCTGCGCCGACGATCACGTAGTCGAATGTGTTGGAAGCGCCCATGCCTGTCCCCGCTCCATCCCGTTTCTTCGCTGTCCGCCCGGAGCGTCGCGATTGAGGCAAGACCTACAATAGCCCGCCGGCGGCGTCCATCCTGCGCCATCCTGCGCTCTTGTCGCGCTCTTGCCGCCCTCTTGCCGCGCGCTCTTGCTGCGCTCTTGCCTCCCGTCGCTTGCGGAGCGGGTCGCCCCTGCATAAACTGCGACAAACGGCGCTTTCGCGCGCGCAAAATCGGGAGAAACGCATGAACGCTCCGGCGCACAGCCTGTTCGAGGTGGTTCCGCTCTCAAAACATGTGGGCGCGGAGATTCGCGGTCTCGATCTTTCGAAGCCGCTGGACGCGCCCACGATCAAGGCGATCTACCAGACCTGGCTCGATCATATCGTCATCATCTTCCGCGGGCAGCAGCTCTCGCAGGAGGACCACCTGCGTGTCACGAGCTATTTCGGCGAACGCGGCCATATTCGCCGCCCGCCGAAATATCGCCCGCCGGGCTTTGACCGCGTGGCGCCCGGCATCATGTTCATCTCCAACATCCGCGAGAACGGGGAACCCATCGGCGCCCTGCCGGACGGGGAGATGATGTTCCACCACGACATGATCCACGCCGAGATTCCCGACAAGGGAACGCTGCTTTACTCCATCGAAATTCCCTCGACGGGCGGCGCGACCCTGTTCGCCAGCGGCTATGCGGCCTATGAGACCATGGATCCCGCCTTGCGCGCGAAGATCGACGGGCGCACCGCGCAGCACCATTACAATTACGGCTCCACCCAGAAGGGCGACGGCAAGGGCACGGAGGCCTTCGCGCGCGCCCGTCATCCCGCGATCCGCACCCATGAGGAGACCGGGCGCAAGGCCGTCTATGTCAATCGCCTGATGACCGTCGGCCTCGACGGCATGAGCGACGAGGAGGCCGAGCCCATTCTCAACGCGGTCTTCGACCATGCGGAGCAAAAGGAATTCGTCTATGCGCACCAATGGCGCGTCGGCGACCTGCTGCTGTGGGACAATCGCTGCTCCAGCCATGCGCGGGAGGATTTCCCCTCCACGGAGCGCCGCCTCATGCTGCGCACCACGGTGACGGGCTCCGTGAAGCCCTATTGATGGCCGATCTTCCGCTCACTCTGGCGTGCTGGGATTATGACCGCACGCGCCCGCTCATCGAAGGGCGCGTGAAGCCGAAGGGCGTCGCGCTCAAGGTGGAGGTGCTTCGCCCGCGCGAGATGTTCCCGCGCATGCTGGAGAAACAGGAATTCGACGCCTCGGAGCTTTCGCTCGCCTCCTATGCGGCGCTCATCGGGCGCGGCGAATGTCCCTTCGTCGCCATTCCCGTCGCCGTGTCGAAATTTTTCCGTCACGGCTGCATCTACGTGCGCAAGGGCGCGGGGATCTCCCATCCGAAAGACCTGAAGGGAAAGCGCGTCGGCACCACGCAATATTCGTCCACCGCCGTAACGTATATGCGCGGCATGCTGAAGGACGAATACGGCGTCGAGGCGCGCGACATGCACTGGTTCATGGGCGGTCTGGTCAAGCCCACGGAGACGCCGCTCATCCCGCTCGACCTGCCCGCCGACATCCGCCTCGATTTCGTGCCGGAAGGCGACACGCTGGAGCGCATGATGGTCGAGGGGCGCCTCGACGCGCTGCTGTCGATCTATATCCCAAAACTGTTCGAGAACCGGTGGGAGGGGATCGAGCGGCTCTTCCCGGATTTCAAGACGGTCGAGAAGGATTACTACGCGCGCACCGGCGTCTTTCCCATCATGCATACGATCGCGCTGCGCGCCGACGTCGTGCGCGACCATCCTTGGGTTCCCGCAAGCCTCTACGCCGCCTTCTGCGAGGCGCGCGACATCGCGCTCGAAGGCTTGTGGGACACGGACGCGCTGCGTCTCGGCCTGCCCTGGCTCATCGACCATGTGGAGGAGGCCTGGCGCGTCTTCGGCAAGGATTTCTGGGCCTATGGCGTGCAGGCCAACCGGCCGGCGCTCGAAGCGCTCGGCCGCTATGTGCACGAGCAGCATTTCTCGCCGCGCGTGGTGCGGCCGGAGGAGATCTGGCCGCTCGACCTGTGAGGAGGGCGGCGCCGCCGCCCTCGATCCGGTTCAGCTCTTGGCTTCGGCCGTGAAGTCTTTCAGGCTCCAGCCCAGCATGTCGCTGTCGTTCTTCGACAGTTTGAACTCGAAACCGTCGATCTTGGGCGCCAGCTCCGCAGCCTGCGCCTTGGACTCCTCCGTCGTCGCCTGCGCGCTCATGCGCACCCAGCCGTCCTCGACGGGGCCGACGCTGGTCACGACGATCTTCAGGCCATTGTGCCCATAGGCGGTAAGCGTGCGCGCATCCGCCTTCAGCTCGCCCCTGGGCGCGCGCACGTCCTGGAAGGAGAGCGGATCGACCATGAAGGACAGGCGCAGGATCTTGCCCGTTTCCGGCGCGCGGCCCTCGGGGACGGGCGTTTCGAGCTTCAGGTCGTCGCCCTTCTTCTCCGCCGCCATCTTCACCTCGTCCAGCCCGCCGCCGGACAATTCGAGACGCGCGAGCGCATCGCGATTGAGGTTCACGAGATTGATCTCGAACCAGGCCGCATGGGGCGCGGGCGCGCGCAAGTGCCCGCGCGCGAGCCAGGTCTGGGGCGCATTGGGCAGGCGCACATACATGCCCCCGCGCGCGCCGCCCACCGTCGCGTCGGGATTGCCGACGATGACCTGCGCCATCACCTCGCCCTTGGCGTCGCGCATGGTGACGAGGCGGCCCGACTTGTCGCCCTGTCCGATCTCGGCGAGGCCGAGGTCGCCATAGCGCGCGGGATCGGCGGTCTTGGCTTCCTCGAAAGTCATGGTGGCGGCGCCCGTCACCATGTCGCGGAAGGATTCGGGCCGCGCGACATAGCGCGAGTCCTTGTCGAAGAAGCCGTTGTCGCGGCGTTCGACGGTGAATTCGCGATCATTGTCCTTGATCGAGATCGTGGCCACGTCATTTGCGCGCGAGAGCAGCGCGGGGAACATGCGTTCTCCGCGCCGGTCGGCGGCGATGGATTGCGGCGCGTTGCGCAAGGTGACGGCGGTGGCCGCCGCGCTGGCCGCCGCGAGGGCGGCGAGGATGAGGATGTGCCTGGTGTTCATCGTCAGCCTCACGCGGTCTTGTCTTGCTTGACGGGAAGCTCGCGACGCGAGCGGCGCATGGCGAAGAACAGCGCGATCAGCCCTGCGAGCAGGGGCACGGCCGCGACATTGATCGCCGTGATCGCGTTCTTCAACCGGTCCACGTCGCTGCGCAGGGCGAATTGCGTTTCGCGCAATTCCTCTCGCGTGGCGAGCAGCTCGGTCTTGAACTTCTCGATCGTCTCCATTTGCTGGGGCGACAGCACTTCATTGCCGGCCGAAGAGCCCGGACCGCCGCTGCGCGCCATTTCCGTGAGCTTTTGTTCGGTGTCCTTCAGCCGCTGCTGAAGGGCCTGCTCCTTGGCGCGGAACTTCTGGTCGGCGTCGGCCTCCATTTTCTGGATCAGCTCGAACGGCCGCCAGGAGACGCCGCGCCCGCGCAGGTCCGCAAGCGCCGAGCCGCCGATCATCTGTTCGACGGCGTTGATGACGAAGTCGCCGTTATTGGCGAAAGCCTGCGCCATTTCCGCGCCCATCACATTGCGCCTTTGCACCCAATTGCGATCCATCAGCATGTCGGCGTCGCCGACGAGGATCACGTTGAGCGGTTTGGTCGCCCGGGCGATATGCTCGTCCGTGCGGGTCGAGCCCTCGGGGCGCGCGGGGAAGGCGCTGGCGATGGCGCCGTTGAGGCGCGCGGCCAGAATCGGCGGGACGTCCTTGCGCTCGATGGAGGCGAGCAGCTTGCGCAGGTCGGCGGTGCGCTCCTTCGTCTCGCTCACCGGCAGCGTGCCCGCGCCAGGCGAGCCCGTCACCAGCGGACGCAGGCTCACGCCCTCCTTGGTCGTCTCGAAAGAACCGGCGGTGGTCATCACGAGGGCGGAGAGCTGCGCGAGGATCGCCTCGTCTTTCTTCAGCGCTTCGTTGCGCAGCGCGATCCAGGGCAGGTTGATCATGGGCGTGGGTCGCCCGTCGATCACGCGTTCGGTCTGCAGCGCGAGATTGGGATCGGCGACCGTGCGCGTCAGGTCGAACCCGACGCCCCAGGCCTCGAACAATCGGGCCAGCGAGGAGGAGGAATCCTCCGGCGGCTGGCCGCGCGGCCCGACCTGGTTTTCCGCATGCGGATCCACGAAGATCAGCGCGGCGCCTCCGCCAAGCGTCCATTGGTCGATCGCATAGAGCTGCTTGTCGGAGAGTTTTTGCGGATGCGCGACCATGAGGACGCGCGTGTTCTCGGGCAGGGTCTCCGAGTCCGGCTCCACCGGCTTCACGTCGAAGAATTGCTTCATCTGCACGAGCGTCTGCTGCTCGCGCATGCCCATCTGCGGATTGCCCGCGAGATTCAGCCCGTCGATCAGGGCGACCACGGGCTTGCCGCGCCGGCCGAGTTCGGAGACCAGACGCGTGAGGTCATATTCGAGGAACGCCTCGCGGTCGGGCGAGAAGGAGGCGATGGTCGCCTTGCCGTCGGTGGAATTGGTGGCGGCGAGGCCGAAGAACATGCGGTCGCCGTTGGCGGCGCGGATCGGGCTGATGCCGAAGGCGACGGCGCGATCCTCCTCCTCGGAATAGGGCTTGGGCTCGATCAGTTCGAGAATGATCTTGCCGTTGGAGCCCGCCACATAAGCGTCGAGCGTCGAGCGTAGGCGGCCGGCGAAAGCGGCCAGCTGCGGCGCCTCCTTGGTCAGCCCCGCCGAGAAGAAGAAGCGGAAGCGGATCGGCTCCTGAATCTGGCCGATCAGCGTCTTCGTGCCCTGCGAAAGCGAATAGAGCTTCTGCTGGGTGAGGTCGATGCGTGCGCTGCGCAGCAGGTTCACGCTCATGATATTGACCGAGCCGAAGACGACGGCGCCGAGAACGGCGGCGGCGATGACGAGGCGGCCCGTGGTGAGGGAGGTGGTCTGTTTCATGATTGCCTCACGCAGCCTTGCGCGCGTCGAGCGCCTGCACGTTGAGCCACAGGGCGAAGAAGATCAGCGAGATGAAGAACACCAGCGCGGGCGCTTCGAGCACGCCGTCGGTGATGCGCTGGAAATGGCCGATGAAGGACATGGAGGCCACCGCCTGCACCACGACGTCGGGCGCCCAGGGGCGCACGGCGGAGAGCACGAGGTCGAATCCCGCCATCACGAAAACGAAGCCCACGACCACGGCGCCGATGAAGGCGAGCACCTGGTTCTTGGTGAGCGCGGAGACGCAGGCCGCCATCGCCAGAAAGGCGCCGGCCATGAGCCACGAGCCCACATAGGAGGCGAGCACCACGCCATTGTCGGGCGAACCGAGCACATTGACCGTGATCCACAGCGGGAAGGTGAGCGCCAGCGCAAGGCCCGCGAAGGCCCAGGCGGCGAGCCATTTGCCGAGCACCAGCTGCCAGGGCCGCGCGGGCAGGGTCATCAGAAGCTCGATCGTGCCCGAGCGGCGCTCCTCCGCCCACAGGCGCATGCCGATGGCGGGCATGAGCACGAGATAGAGCCAGGGATGCCACAGGAAGAACGCGGACAGGTCCGCCTGCGCGCGGTCGAAGAAACTGGCGACGAAGAAGGTCATGCCCGCCCCGATGGCGAGGAAGACGGCGAGGAAGACGGCGCCGAGCGGCGTCGCGAAATAGCCCGCGAACTCGCGGCGAAAAACGAGAAGAACCTTGTCCATGGCGGTCACGATCCTGCCTGTTCGAGCGTGATGTGGCGGAACGCGTCCTCAAGAGGCGTCGTCCGCACGAGCGAGGCGGCCGCGGGATCGCGGGCGGGCGCGCGCTGGAGAAGTTCGGCCGGCGTGCAATCGGCGAGCATGCGTCCGCGCGCGATGATGATGGCGCGGGTGCAGATCGCCTCCACTTCCTCGAGGATATGGGTGGACACGACGATCGCCTTCGCAGGCGCGAGCGTGCGGATCAATTCGCGCATCTCGTGCTTCTGGTTGGGATCGAGGCCGTCTGTCGGCTCGTCGAGGATGAGCACGTCGGGATCGTGCACGAGCGCCTGGGCGATGCCCACGCGGCGCTTGAAGCCCTTGGAGAGCGCCTCCATGCGCCGGTTCCAGACTTCGGCGAGGTCGATGCGCTCCACCAGTTCGGCGAGGCGCTCGCGCGCCTGCGGGCGGGAGAGGCCGCGCATGGCGGCGACGAATTCAAGGAAGGCGCCCACCGTCATGTCGGGATAGGCCGGCGCGCCCTCGGGCAGATAGCCCAGGCGCTGGCGCGCGGCGATAGGATCTTCCTGGCTGTCATGGCCGGCGACGAAGGATTCGCCCGACGTCGGCTCCAGAAAGCCCGCGACGATCTTCATGGTCGTGGACTTGCCGGCGCCGTTGGGGCCCAGAAAGCCGACCACCTCGCCACGCCCCACGCTGAAGCTTATGCCGTCGACGGCTGTGAACGCCCCGAACTTTTTGACGAGGGCGCGCGTCTCGACGAGCACCATGTGATTCCCCCTCCATGGCCCTTTGCGGGCTGTCGAATGGCCATTCTCGCGAATGGGCGGCCGGCTGGGCCGGGGGCCTGCGGCGCGATTGGCCCCAGATCTCCGGCTTGCTGACGCGTCAGGCATAAACAGCCCGTCCCGTGGCGTCCAGTTACGAATGATCGCCGATTTTTCAAGAGCTGGGCCGCGCAGGGGGGGCGGGGCCGGATTTTCGGGCCCCGGCAAGAAAATGACCGGAGCTTTCGCCCCGGTCAGTTGGCGCCAAAAGGCGCGGGAGGATCGGCGGAGGCGCATCGCCTCCGATCTCGGGAATGGGGCGCCCTGCGGCGACCGCGGCCAAGGACCTGCGGCCAAGGGCCTGCGGCCTTCCGCGCTCAGGCGGCGCTCAGGCGCCCTTGCTCAGGCGGCCTTGCGCGCGGCGCGATGGGCGCCGCGTCGTCGGCGATGCGACAGGGCCGGGCTGGGGCCGGCTGGAAGAATGAGGCGAAGGCGGGCGGAGCGGCGCAGGGCGCGCGCATGAAAGCCGCGGATACGCTTGCTCGAACGGCGTGGCGTCAACAGCATGACGTCCTCCCCTGATCGCCCGCGCATCTTGCGGGGCCCGTTCCGTCGCTTTCGACTTTCGCGCGACTTTGAACGGCGCTCATCATGGCGCCGATCCCGGGTCCGCGTCGAGCGGATTCCGCGCGCATGCGACCAAAGAGTGGACGCGGCGCGCCATCGCGACGCGATCGGCAAGGCGTCCTCCTTTCTCCCGCTTGCAATCGCCGGCGGATCAAACATGCTTCGCTCGAAAGGAGAGCGGCGCATGCGGTCTCGGCTATTGTTGCGATGGACGGCCGCTTGCCTTGGGGCCAGCGCGGCGGCGGCCCTGCTCTGGTTCGCGCTCAACCAGCCGCGCACGCTGAAAATCGCCGTCGGGCCGGACGGATCGCAGCAGATGGTCTTCCTGCGTTCGCTCGCCCGCGCGCTCGTTGAATCGCGCGAGCCCTTCCGGCTCGAAATCGCGCCGCAGCCCGATTCCCTGTCCGCCGCCCGCGCGCTGGATGACGGGCGGGCGGATCTGGCCGTCGTGCGCAGCGACGATCCGACGTCCGCGCAGGCGCGCTCCATCGCCGTCATCCAGAAACGGCATGTGATCTTCGTCGCCCGGCAGGACGAACCGCTCGACGTCGCCGGTCTGGCGAACCGCAAGGTGGGCGTGGTGCGCGGCGAATCCGACGACAACCGCATGCTGGTGCGCCGCATCCTGCAACATTACCGCCCCGTCGTCGCCGAGGGCGCGCAGGCGCCCGACGATCCCACGCTCATCGACCTGCCGCTGACGGAGGTGGGCGAGGCGCTCGCCTCGGGCGCCGTCGACGCGGCGGTTTTCGTCGCCTGGCCCGGCCAGAGGATGCGCCGCATCCTGGGCGACCTCGTGGAGCGCCAGAAGATGTCGCTGGTCTATGCGGGCGTGCCGGCGCCGCAGGCGCTCGCCTTCCGCTATCGCGATCTCGAGGCGACGGAATTGCCCGCCGGCGTGCTGGGCGGCGCGCCCCCGCGTCCCGCGCATGCGCTGGAGACCGTCGCCGTCACCTATGAAATCGCCGCCGGCGAGCGGCTTTCGGACGCGACGGCGGGCGAGCTGGCGCGCGCGCTTCTGGAGGCGCGCACGCGTCTGCGCCGCATCGACGACAACGCCTTTTTCCTCGAATTGCCGAGCGTGGACGGCCAGCGCCGCTACATGCCCCATCCCGGCGTGGCGGCGGTCGTGAAGGACGAGACGCAGACCTGGCTCGAAACCTATAGCGACCATATCTGGCTCGCGCTGTTCGGCTTGAGCGTTCTGGGCTCCTCCATCACCGGATTCCTCGCCTGGATCGGCCTCAGGGAGGAGCCGCTTGAGAGCACCGCCGGCAGGCGCCTCGCCGCCCTGGTCGAGCGGTTGGAGGCCGCGCGCAGCCTGGCGGAGCTGGATGTGGTCGAGGCCGATTTCGAAGCGCTGATTAAGGAGCTGATCCGCGATTACGGGGCCGGCCTGTTCGATTCGCAGGACACCGATCCGACCCCATGGATGCGCTTGTTCATCCAGCTGCTCGACAAGAAGCGGCAGGCGCTGCTCGCGTGAAGCGGCGCGCGTTTCATGTGAAACGCGCCACCGCCGGCGCATGGAGCGAGCCGGCGACGGCCGCCTGCGCGCGGGCTTCGTCGGCCAGTCCCTCGTTGAGGATCTCCACCCCCGTGCAGGCGCGCGCCAGCGCCGGCGAGGCGAGCAGATGGTCGAGCAGGACGCGCCGCCCGTCGTGAATCACGCTGTGGCGCCTGCCGGCCTCCACGCGCCCGTCGAGCCGTTCGAGCCAGCGCCCGGCGAAGGCGCAATCGCCGCCCGGCGCGCCGTCTTCGGGCGCCCCGCACAGGAGGCGCGTCGGCGTCTCGAACGAGTCCGCATTGAGGTCCCCGCAGACGAGAAGGCGCGCCTCCGGCTCGCGGTCGAAAATCCCCTCGATGAAAAGCCGCGCCTCCAGCGCCTGCGCCTGGCGCAATTGCGCCGCGAGGAAAAAGCCCTTGGCCCAGCCCGCGCTGCTCGTCCAGCGCCCCTGCGCCTTGTCGGCGGGCAGATGGGCCGCGCGCGGCGCCCGCAGATGCAGGTTGAGCACATGCAGCGGCCCCGCCGGGCCGCGCAGCCGCGCATGCAGGATCGGCCGGTCGAACAGCGCGCGCACCGGCGTGGCCTCGCCGGGCGGGAGCCAGTCCCACGCCGGCACGAGATCGTGATGGAGCTGGCCGCTGGCCTCCACGGGGAAGCGCGACAGGATGACCAGATTATGCACGTCCGCGGGCTCGTCCGAGCCCGGCCGCCGGCTCGATATCCGATGGAAGCGCGCATAGTCCGTCCCCTCCAGCAGCCGGTCGAGCGAGCGGAAGGCGCGGGCGCCCTTGCGCCCGGTTCTCGGCGCATTGACCTCCTGCAGGCACAGCACGTCGGCGCGCAGCCGCTCCAGAACCGGGCGCAACGCCGCAAGGCGCGCGGGCAGGGCGGCCTCGTCCCCGGTTTCGCGCCCGAGATTTTCGACGTTGAACGTGGCGACGGCGAAGCTCATCGGGGTTCCGCTCCAGCCTGCGCGGATGCGTCGAACCGCCGGCTTGCCAAAGCCCCGGCGATCGTTAGGCTCGCGCGCCAATAGACCAAGCAAATGCCGGGGAGGCAAATGTTCGCCAGGATCAACCATCTCGCCATCGCGAGCGATAATTACGCCACCAACGCCCGCTTTTATCAGGCGCTGTTCGGCATGAAGGCCTCCAACGCCCAGCGCCCCGCGCGCGCCTGCCCCGTGGGCGATGGGCAGATCGGGCTCAACAACATTCCCCGGCGCGACGGCCGGCGCAGCGGGCTCGACCATTTCGGCTTCGAGGTGGAGAGCATGCAGCAGGCGCTGGAGCGCATCGCGCGCTTCGATCCCTCGCTCGCCTATGTGCAGCGCCCGGCGGTGCGGCCCAACGCCGCCTATAGCGCGCATGACGCCGACATGATCATCTTCGATCTTGCGGAGCGCAATTCCGGCAAGGCGCAGGACATTTTCGCCGAGAACGACGGCGCGCTGCCGCAGCGTTACATCAATCATATCGCGCTGCGCGTGCGCAATCCCGAGCGGACGGCCGAGTTCTATTCCTCCGTCTTCGAACTGGCCCTGTCGAATGACCGCAGCGGCGGCCATTATCGCCTGTCCGACGGGCGCGTGACGATGGTCGTCATGCAATGGACGATGGATGATTTCGTCGGCCACGATCCCCAGCCGCCGGCCCTCGATCATTTCGGCTTCAAGGTCGAGAGCGTGGAGGCCGTCAAGCGCGACATGGTGGAGCTGATCGGCTTCAACCCGCAAATGGTGACGAAGCCGCTGGGCGTGGGCGCGGAAGGCGAGGCGCGCCTGTCGGTCTTCCAGCAATGCCCCATGGGCGAATTCCATCTCACCGATCTCGAAGGCGTCTATATCGACGTCGCCGAACATTGAGGAGGCCGCGCATGTCCGCGTTTTTCCGCGCCCCGCGCGCGCTCCGCCTCGCCCGGTTCGCGCCCCTCGTTGCGGGCGCCGCCTTCGCGCTCGCGCAAGCCTCGAGCGCGGCCCGGGCCGCCGATCCGGTCGCCGATTTCTACGCAGGCCGGCAGATCAACGTGATCATCAGCACGGGCGTGGGCGGCGGGCTCGACGCCAACGCCCGGCTCGTCGCGCGCCATTGGGGCAATCACATTCCCGGCAAGCCGACGGTCACCCCGCGCAACATGACCGGGGCCGGCCATCTGCAGGCCGCCAATTTCATGTATATGCAGGCGCCGCGCGACGGCACGCATGTGGGGGCGATCCTGCCCTCGTTCGGCCTGTATCAGCTCATCGACGGCAAGGGCGCGCAATATGAGTCGCGCCGCTTCCGTTGGATCGGCGCCAGCGACGTGGACAATATGAACGTCTATGTCTGGCACACGGCGGGCGTGCGCTCGCTCGCCGATGCGCGCAGCCGTGAAGTGCTGATGGGCGGCACCGGCGCGGGCTCCTACACGATCTTGTTCCCCACGCTCATGAACAATCTGCTCGGCGCGAAATTCAAGATGATTCCGGGCTACAAGAGCACCAATGAAATCCATATCGCGATGGAGCGCGGCGAGGTTCAGGGCAGGGCGGGCAATTTCTTCTCCAGCCTGAAATCGGGTAATCCCGACTGGCTGCGCGACCGCAAGATCGACCTGATCGCCCAGATCGGCGCCGACCGGGATCCGGATTTCCCCGACGTGCCGCTCCTGCACGAGCTTGCCGGCGATCCCGAATCCGCGCGCATCCTGCGCCTGTTCTCGGGCGAGATCGCGATGGGCCGCTCCTATCTGACCACGCCCGACACGCCCGACGAAAGGCTCGCTGCCCTGAGAAAATCCTTCATGGAGACGATGCGCGACCCCGCCTTCCTCGCCGAGGCGAAGAAGGCCTCCATCGACGTGCGCCCCCTGGCCGCCGAGCGGCTGGAGGCGATCCTGGAGGACATCATGACCACCCCGCCGGACCTTCTGGAGAAGGCGCGGCAGGCCCGCGGCATGTGATCGGGCCCGATTCCGCCCCCTCTTCGGCTGGGCTATAAGGGGCGGCCGGAGGCCCGCGCGCCGGCCGCTCGCCTGCGGGCTCTTTTCCGCATTGACGGGGGCGGCGAAAACAGGGCGCTATGGCGCTGGATCGCAGCGGAGCGGGATGGGACTCGATGGGCGTGAACAGGCTGGACGCGAAGGATTGGGCGCGCGAACGCATGCGCGGCGTCTGGGCGGCCGCGCTCACGCCGTTTCGCGCCGACATGTCCATCGACGAGGAGGGCCTGCGCGCCAATCTGCGCCATTGGATCGACGATCTTGGCGTGGACGGCGTCTTCATCGCCGGCAAGCAGGGCGAATTTTTTGCGCTCACGCTGGAGGAGCGCAAGCGGCTGTTCGACATCGGGCTTGAGGAGACGCAGGGCAAGGCCGGCGCCATCATGTCCTGCTCGGACCAGAATATGGACGTCGTGCTCGAACTCGCCCGCCACGCCGAGAAGATCGGCGCGCAGAGCATCGTCGTCCACGCGCCCGTGCTGCATTTCCTGAAGGCGCAGGACGAGACGATTCTCGAATATTACAAATATATCTGCGAGCGCGTGAACCTGGGCGTCGCTTTGTGGAGCCATCCCGATTCCGGCTATCTGCTGAGCCCCGAATTATGCGCGAGGCTCGCCGACATTCCCAATGTGGTGGCCATCAAATACAGCGTGCCGCGCGAGATGTATGTGCGCCTCACCCAATTGGCCGGCGACCGGCTGATCGTGTCCACCGCCTCCGAGGAGGAATGGCTGGACAATATCGTGGAGCTGGGCTGGCGGCTCTATCTGTGCTCCTCGCCGCCCTATCTGCTCCAGACGAAACACGATCGGCGCATGCGCGATTACACAGACCTCGCTTTCGCGGGAAAATTCGAGGAGGCGCGGCGCGTGCGCGACAGCCTCGATCCCGTGCGCCACGCGATCAAGTCGACGGCGCCGAAGGAGAAGCCGCAGGCCCATTCCAAATATTGGCAGGACCT
>CAIXDD010000111.1 GCA_903918155.1 uncultured Hyphomicrobiales bacterium | reverse complement strand
GCAGCTCAAGGCGGCGAGCGTCGTGTCGAAAGCGGAACGCGTCGCCGGCTGATCCCGCTGACGTTCGCGCGCGGCGTCCGCGCGCCGGAGACGATATGAAAAGCAAGTCGAAATACGGCCGCGTCCTGCGGTTCGTCACGCATTACTGGCTCATGTTTCCCGCGCTATTCGCCACGCTGGTGACCGCGCGCATCGTCTCCACGCTCATCGACGTGATGGTGCCGCTCGCCTCCGGCGCCGTGGTGGACGCCATCGTGGCGAGCGCGCCCGGCGATCCTGCGCCCGCCTATCGCGCTCTGGCCTGGTTCATCGGCCTGGGCGCGGCCTTCGCGCTGGCGCGCCAGATCGTCGCTTTCCTCGTCAATCGCATGAGCGCGCGCGCCATGGTCGCCATCGGCCGCGACGCCTTCGCCAAGGTGCAGCGCTTTTCCGCCGACTGGCACGCGAATTCCTTCGCGGGCTCCACCGTGCGCAAGATCACGCGCGGCATGACCGCCTATGACACGTTCACCGACACGCTCGCCTTCGGCCTGCTGCCGGCGTTCGTCGTCGTGGTCGGGGTGAGCGTGGCCTTCTGGCTGCGCTGGCCGGCGCTGGGCGCGCTGGTGGCGGGAGCGATCTTCATCTTCCTCGCGGTCACGGTCGCCTTGTCGGTGCTCTACGTTCGTCCCGCCAATGTGGCCGCGCGCGAATGGGATTCGAAGATGAGCGGCGCGCTGGCCGATTCCATCACGGGCAATCAGGCCGTGAAGAGCTTTGCGGCGGAGGGTCGCGAGGATCGCCTGTTTCTTGACGTCGCGCGCAATTGGGAATGGCGCGCCATCCGCTCGTGGGACCGCAGCGCGGTGAGCGGCATCGTGCAATCGGTGATGCTCATCGCGCTTCAGGCGAGCATGCTCGTCACCGGCGTGACGCTCTGGAGCCGGGGCGAGGCGACGCCGGGGGATTTCGCAAGCCTCATCGCCACGCAATTCCTGATCAACGGATATTTGCGCGACATCGGGCAGCATGTGCGCACGGTGCAGCGCACCGTCAACGATATGGACGACGTGCTCGAATTCCGCGACGCGACCCTTCAGGTCGCCGATACGCCTGGCGCGCAGGAGCTGCGCGTGGAGAGCGGGCGCATCGCCTTCGAGCGCGTCACTTTCCGATATGCGGGCGCCTCGCAGGCGCTATACGAGGATTTCTCGCTCGTCATTCCCGCGGGCCAGCGGGTGGGGCTCGTGGGACATTCGGGCGCGGGCAAATCGACCTTCGTCAAGCTCATCCAGCGGCTCTACGACGTGGAGAGCGGGCGCATTCTGATCGACGGGCAGGACGTGGCGCAGGTGTCGCAAAAATCGCTGCGCCGCGCCATCGGCCTCGTGCCGCAGGATCCCGTCCTGTTCCATCGCACGCTGGCCCAGAACATCGCCTATGGCCGGCCAGATGCGACGCGCCAGGAGATCGAGGAGGCCGCGCGCCTCGCCCATGTCGATCTGTTCGTGCATGGCTTGCGGCAGGGCTATGAGACGCTGGTGGGCGAGCGCGGCGTGAAATTGTCGGGCGGCGAGCGTCAGCGCGTGGCCATCGCGCGCGCCATTCTCGCCGCCACGCCGATCCTCGTCCTCGACGAGGCGACGTCGAGCCTCGATTCCATCTCCGAGCTTTACATTCGCGAGGCCATCGAGCGGCTGTCGAAGGGGCGCACGACGCTGGTCGTCGCCCATCGTCTGTCCACGATCCAGCGGCTCGACCGCATTCTCGTGTTCGACAAGGGACGGATCGTCGAGGACGGCGGACATGACGAGCTGATGCGCAAGCCCGGCGGCGTCTATCGGAAGCTTCTCGAAACCCAGATGCGCACGGGCGAGATCACGGCCGCCGCCGAATAGGGACGGGCGGGCGCTTGTCGCGCGCGCCTGCGAGGCTTAGGTATCGGAAGCCGGGCCGTGCCGCCCGGCGACAGAGCGCGACCATGTCTGCACCCCATCTGCGCCTCGGCGTGAACATCGACCATGCGGCCACCGTGCGCAACGCGCGCGGCGGCGCCCATCCCGATCCCGTGCGCGCGGCGCTGGTCGCCATCGCCGCCGGCGCCGACGGGATCACCGCCCATCTGCGCGAAGACCGCCGCCATATCCGCGACGAGGACATGGCGCGGCTCAAGCGCGAAATCTCCAAGCCGCTCAATTTCGAAATGGCCGCGACCGACGAGATGGTGGCCATCGCGCTGCATACGCGCCCGCACGCCTCCTGCCTCGTGCCCGAGAAGCGCAGCGAGCGCACGACCGAAGGGGGGCTCGATGTCGTGGGCGGGCACGATCACCTGAAGCTCGTCGCCGCCGAGCTGGCGCGCGCGGGCGTGCGCGTGTCGCTGTTCATCGAGCCGTCGCTGGAGGCGCTGGAGGCGGCCCGCTCCATCGGCGCGCCGGTGGTGGAATTGCACACCGGCTCATGGTGCGACGCCCTGTTCCATGGCGAGGCCGAAAAGGCGGATCACGAATTCGGGCGCATCCGCGTGGCGGCGGCGCGCGCGGCGGAATTAGGCATTGAATGCCATGCGGGCCATGGGCTGGATTTCGACACCGCGCGCAAGATCGCCGGCCTGCCGCAGATCGTGGAATTGAACATCGGCCATTTCCTGATCGGGGAGGCGATTTTCGTGGGCATGCCCGAAGCCATCGCGCGCATGCGGGCGGCGATGGACGAAGGCCGCCGGCAGGCGTCCAGATGATTGTGGGCATCGGCGCCGATCTCATCGACATACGCCGGGTGGAGGCGACGCTTGCGCGTTTCGGCGCCCGCTTCGTCGCGCGCTGCTTCACGCCCGTCGAACAGGCGAAATCCGAGCGCCGCGCCCAGCGCGCCGCGTCCTACGCCAAGCGGTTCGCGGCCAAGGAGGCCTGCGCCAAGGCGCTGGGGACGGGCCTGCGGATGGGAATCGCCTGGCGGGAGATGGGCGTGGTCAATCTGCCCGGCGGCCAGCCGACGCTGGAGCTGACGGGAAGCGCGCTGGAGCGGCTGCGCAGCCTCACGCCCCCCGGCCACCGGGCGGCGCTCCACCTCACGATCACCGACGACCACCCCTGGGCCCAGGCTTTCGTGGTCATCGAAGCGCTGCCGGAGCCGGCGCAGGCTTGACCGGGGTTTGACCGGCCCGCCGGGCCCTTTTGCCTTGGCGCGGGCGCCGGCGGCGAGTATACGAAGCCGGGTATAATAGACATGGTCGATTTGACCGGCGGCGGCCCTCCTCGGCGCGCCTTCGGACCCCATTTTCCGCAACGGGGGCGCAGGTTGCGCCGCTCCGTCAGGCGCAGGAAGGCTCAACGTGACGAAAAAGGACGAGGGCTTGGGCGAGACCGTGAAGGTCGTCATTCAGGCGGTGCTGATCGCGCTGGTGGTGCGCACGCTGCTGTTCCAGCCCTTCAACAGTCCCTCGGGCTCGCTCATCCCCACGCTGCTGATCGGCGATTACCTGTTCGTCTCGAAATATTCCTACGGCTATTCGAAACATTCGCTGCCCTTCTCGCCGGACGTGTTCAGCGGGCGCGTCTTCTCGTCCGAGCCGCGGCGCGGCGACATCGCGGTGTTCAAACTGCCGCGCGACGGTTCGACCGATTACATCAAGCGCGTCATCGGCATGCCGGGCGACAAGATCCAGCTCATCGACGGGCGCCTCCATGTGAACGGCGAAGTCCTGCCGCGCGAGCGGGTGGAGAGCGTGCGCACCCGCGACGCCTTCGGCCGCGAGTCCGAAGCGCCGACCTATCGCGAAACCCTGCCCAACGGCGTCAGCTACCGCATCATCGAGCGTGACGGCGACCGCGGCTTCTACGACAACACCGGCGTCTATGACGTGCCGCCCGGCCATTATTTCATGATGGGCGACAATCGCGACAATTCCACGGATTCGCGCGTGGCGCCGGCGGATGCGGGCGTGGGCTATGTGCCGCTCGAAAATTTCGTCGGCCGCGCGGAGATCGTCTTCTTCTCGGTGGAGGAGGGCGAGAGCGTCTGGCAGTTCTGGCGCTGGCCCTGGAGCCTGCGGTGGAACCGATTGTTCACGCCGGTGCGTTGACATGGCGCGAAAACCGAAGCCGGACATCGCCGCGCTCGAGGAGAGGATCGGCCACCGGTTCGGCGATCGAAGCCTGATCGAACGCGCGCTCACCCATGTGAGCGCGGTCGCCACGAAAGGCGCGCGCGTGGATTCCTATCAGCGGCTTGAATTTCTCGGCGACCGCGTTCTGGGCCTTGCGATCTCCGACATGCTCTATGCGGCCTTTCCCAAGGCGGCCGAGGGCGAGCTGTCGCAGCGGCTCGCCGAACTCGTGCGCAAGGAGACCTGCGCCGACGTGGCGAGCGAATGGGGCGTGGGCGACCATGTGCGCCTGGGCGGCGGCGAGGCGCAGACGGGCGGCGCCAAGAAAGTCGCCATTCTCGGCGATTTGTGCGAATCCGTGATCGGCGCCGTCTATCTCGACGCAGGCTTTCACGCCGCCCGCGACCTCGTGCAGCGCAATTGGAGCGAGCGCATGCTGAAGCCGCGCCGTCCGCTGCGCGATCCCAAGACCGCATTGCAGGAATGGGCGCAGGCGCGCGGACTCGATACGCCGGTCTATCGCGAGGCGGGCCGCTCCGGCCCCGCCCATGCGCCGAAATTCATCATCGAGGTCGAAGTCGCAAGCTATGCGCCCACGCAAGCCGAGGGCGCCTCGAAACGATTGGCCGAACAAGCGGCGGCGCGCGCCTTCATGGCCCGCGAGGGCGTCGACAACAAGGAGCGAGCAAGCTCGTGAGCGAAGCCCAAACCACGCGTTGCGGATTCGTCGCCCTCATCGGCGCCCCCAATGCAGGAAAGTCCACTCTGCTCAATGCGCTTGTGGGCGCGAAAGTGTCCATCGTCTCGCGCAAGGTGCAGACCACGCGCGCGCAGGTGCGCGGCATCGCGCTGCATGAGGACGCGCAGATCATTTTCGTGGACACGCCGGGCATTTTCCGGCCCAAGCGACGGCTCGACCGCGCGATGGTCGTTTCGGCCTGGGGCGGCGCGGACGAGGCCGACATCGTGTGCCTGCTCGTGGACGCCCGCAAGGGACTGGACGAGGAGACGGGCGAGATCCTTGAGCGGCTGAAGGGCGTGCGCCAGCGCAAATGCCTCGCGCTCAACAAGATCGACACTCTGGAGGTGGAGAAGCTCCTCGAACTCGCGCAGAAGATCAACGCCATCACGCCCTTCGAAGAGACCTTCATGATCTCCGCCTTGCGCGGCCATGGCGTGGAGACGATGAAGGCGAAGCTCGCCGGCATGATGAAGCCGGGGCCATGGCTTTATCCCGAAGACCAGATCTCCGACGCGCCGCTGCGCCAGCTCGCCGCCGAGATCACGCGCGAGAAGATCTTCGAGCGCCTGCATGACGAATTGCCCTATCAGATCACGGTCGAAACCGATCAGTGGAAGAATCTTCCCGACGGATCGGCGCGGATCGAACAGACGATTTTCGTGACGCGCGAGGGCCATCGCAAGATCGTGCTGGGCGAGGGCGGGGCGACGATCAAGTCGATCGGCGCGGCCGCGCGCAAGGACATCGCCGAGGCGTCCGAGCAGAAGACCCATCTCTTCCTGTTCGTGAAAGTGCGCGAAAACTGGATCGACGATCCCGAGCGCTATCGCGAGATGGGGCTGGAGTTTCCCAAGGGGTGAGCGCGGAGCCCCTGAGCGGCGCGCCCGAGCGCCCGCGCGTCGCCGCCGGCACGGACGCCTTCCGGCGCATCAATGTCGCGATCTTCGCCTGCGGCTTCTCGATTTTCGCGCTGCTCTACAGCGTGCAGCCCGTCCTGCCGCTGTTCGCGCAGACCTTTGACGTCAGCGCGGCGGAAAGCTCCCTTGCGCTTTCGCTCACCGCGATCACCATGGCGGTCTCCATGGTGTTCGCCAGCTCGATTTCGGAAGTCGTGGGCCGCAAGCCGATGATGCTGGGCGCGCTCGTGGCGTCTTCGCTGCTCACGCTGGTGGTGGCGCTGGCGCCCGATTGGTCGCTCGTGTTGTGGCTGCGCGCGCTCACGGGCGTCGCGCTGAGCGGCATGCCCGCCGTGGCGCTCGCCTATCTGGGCGAGGAGATGGAGCCCAAGGCCGTCGCGCCGGCGGTGGGCCTGTATATCGGCGGCAGCGCCTTCGGCGGCATGTCGGGCCGGCTCGTCGTCGCATGGCTCGCCGAATTCGGCGCCGATTACGGCGCCTGGCGGCTGGGCATGGCGGGGCTGGGCGCGCTCGGCCTCGTCTGCGCCTTCGTATTCTGGTGCGCGCTTCCGCCCTCGCGCCAATTCGTCGCGCGCGCGCCTGATTTCCGCAAGCTGGTCGCCTCGCTCATCGCCTGCGCGCGCCATCCCGGCGTCGCGGCCTTGCTGTTCGCGGGCTTCCTGATGCTCGGCAGTTTCATGACCGTCTATAATTATCTCGGGTTCCGTCTGCAGGGCGCGCCCTTCCTGCTGGGGCAGGCGGTCGCGGGGCTCGTGTTTCTCGCTTATCCCATGGGCAGTTTCGCCTCCGCCTTCATGGGGGCGCTCGCGGGACGCTATGGGCGCGGGCCTGTCTTCGCGGCCTGCGTCGCCGTGATGATCGCGGGGCTTGCGCTGATGACGCCGGATTCGCTCGTCGCCATCGTC
>CAIXDD010000110.1 GCA_903918155.1 uncultured Hyphomicrobiales bacterium | reverse complement strand
TCGGCGATGGTCATGGCGCCTGTTTACGACACTTGGGGCGGGGACGGAACCGGCCTCGCCTTGTTTCCCGCCGGCCGCTCATGTATAGGAGCCGCCAATCCCCGCCGGGCGCGCCCCGACGGAACTTTCATTCGCCGCGGCTCGCGCTGCGGCTTCGCCATTCGCCGCGGCGTTTCGCGGTCGCATGACGAAGGATCTCGAAGGACCGCCGCCATGAAAGCCGACATTCATCCCCATTATCACGTCATCAAGGTCGTGATGACCGACGGGACCGAGTTCGCCACCCGCTCGACCTATGGGTCCGAGGGCGCGACGCTCAACCTCGACATCGATCCCAAGACCCATCCGGCCTGGACCGGCGGCACCCAGCAGCTGCTCGACCGCGGCGGCCGCCTGTCGCGCTTCAACGCCCGTTTCGGCTCGATCGGCCAGCGCAAGTAAGCGCCGCCTTCGCCGCGACGACGAAAAAGGCCGGGGTTTTCCCCGGCCTTTTTGTTTGCGCCGACGCAGAGAGGGAAAGACGCGCTCAGCCCTGCGGGGCCTGATCGAAGGCCCGGCGCAATTGCGCGAACTGGGCCTCCACGCTCAGCGCGCTCAGCGGCGCGGGCGCTTCGGGCTGTTGGGCGTAGAGCAAATGGTCGAGATGCAGGATGCGCTCCTGCAGGCGCAGCGATTGCTGCACGAGGTCCTGCAGCTTGATCGGCAGGCGCTGGAACAGCGAGCCGTCGGTCGCCGAGTCCTGGCGCGACAATTTCACCTTGTGCTTGTCGGTTCCCGCCAGCGCGAGGGTCAATTCGCCCTCGTTGACCGCCCGCTGCAGCAGGAGCCAGGAGGCCAGCTGCATCAGCCGCGTGGTCAGGCGCATGCTCTCCGAGGCATAGGCCAGCGCCTCCGCGCGGGCGAGCGCCCGGGACTCCTGCCGGCCCGGCCCGTCGAGATAGTCGGCGGCCTCCTCCACCAGCAGCATGCCTTCGCGAAATAGCGCCTTGAACGCATCGGAAGAGGCGAGCTTGCGCCCGAAGGGCACGGTGTTGTCGCTGAAGGCAGACATGCCGGTCGATCCATCCGCTGGCCCGCCGCGGAAGCGGCGCAGGCGAGGCTTGTGACGGGCTGGATCCTAGCGCCGAAACCGCCGCGCGCGCCCTTAAAGCTCCGTTAAGGTTACCAGCCGCGGTCAAGCGGTTGACGGCGCGCTTGAAAAAACTTGGCTGGCGAGCGCGCGAAAAAAAGAGCCGCGGGGGGGAAGCGGCTCTGAAGTCGAAAACAGGGAGGCGTCAACAGAGCGGACAGGACCGCTCGGCTCCGCCGAGGCGGGGCCCTTTTGTGATGAACGAAATTCCTTAACGCCGCGTAAATCTTGACCGCGGCGGTTACGATCCCGCCCGCTCCGGTTACGCCCGCGCGTCAGGTCTTGAAGAACGCGTCGGCCGCCCGCCGCGACTCGTCGCGCTCTTTCGCGGCCGCCTCCAGCCGGAGGATCTCCGCCCGCAGGAGGTCGGCGCGGGCGCGCAATTCGTCGGCGGACAGAAGCTCGAGATTTTCGCCGATCTCATGGGCGACCTTGCGGCGCGGCGGCCCGCCGAACGGATCATCCTCAACCACGCTCATGTCGACCTCCTCGTCCGACGCCCTGCGGCGCAGAATGTAATGCGGACGCCCGCGCCCGGCCAGCGCGGGATTTGCTCCCGCCCGCCGCACGGGCTAGGCACGCAGCAGGGATTTTGAGGAAACGCGAGGTCGAGCATGTCCATTCCCGTTGAAATGACCTGCATCGCCATCCAGGCGCCGGGCGGGCCTGAGATGTTGCAGCCGCAGACGCGGCCCACGCCCCGGCCCGGCGCGCGCGAGATTCTCGTGAAGGTCGAAGCCGCCGGCGTGAACCGGCCCGACGTCGCCCAGCGCATCGGGCGCTATCCGCCCCCGCCGGGCGCAAGCGACCTGCCCGGCCTTGAGATCGCCGGCGAAGTGGTCGCCCTGGGAGACGGCGTCACGGGCTGGAGGATCGGCGACAAGGTCTGCGCGCTCGCCCATGGCGGCGGCTATGCGGAATATTGCGCCGTGCATGAAACCCATGCGCTGCCCGCCCCGCAGGGCTTTTCGATGATCGAGGCCGCCGCCGTGCCGGAGACCTTCTTCACCGTCTGGGTCAACGCCTTCATGACGGGCCGGCTGGCGGCGGGCGAAACCGCGCTCGTGCACGGCGGCTCGTCGGGCATCGGCACCACGGCGATCATGCTGGCGAAAGCCGTCGGCGCGAAGATTTTCGTCACCGCCGGATCCGATGAGAAACTCGCCGCCTGCCGCAAGCTCGGCGCCGATCTCGCCATCAATTACCGCTCGCAGGATTTCGTCGAGGAGGTGAAGAAGGCGACCGGCGGCAAGGGCGTCGACCTCGTGCTCGACATGGTGGGCGGCTCTTACGTGCAGCGCAATTTCGAATGCGCCGCCATGGACGGGCGCGTCGTGCAGATCGCCTTCCAGCAGGGATTCAAGATCGAGGAGCTGGACCTGCGGCCGATCTCGGCCAAGCGCATCATGTATACGGGATCGGCGCTGCGTCCGCGCAGCGTGGAGCAGAAGGGCGCCATCGCCGACAGCCTGCGCGAACGCGTGTGGCCCTTCTTCGCGCAGGGCAAGTGCCGCCCGGTCATCGACTCGACCTTCCCGCTGCGCGAGGCCGCCCGCGCCCATGCGCGCATGGAGGAAGGCCGGCACATCGGCAAGATCGTGCTGACGGTCGCCTGAGCGCCGCGCGGCCCTTCGCTCAGGCGTCGGCGAGTCCGCGCTTGCGCAGGAGGGCCTCCGGCGTCGGCAGGCGGCCGCGGAAGGCGACGTAAGCGTCGTCGGGCTCGCGCGCGCCGCCGGCCGCATAGATGAACTTGCGCAGCCGCTCCGCCACGTCCGGCGCATAGACGTCGCCCGTCTCCAGAAAGGCGTCGAAAGCGTCGGCGTCGAGCGTCTCCGACCACAGGTAGGAATAATAGCCCGCCGAATAGCCCTCGCCCGAAAAGACATGGGCGAAATGGGGCGTGCCGTGGCGCATCGCGATCTCGGCGGGCATGCCGATGGCCTCAAGCCGCGCCTGCGTGAACGCCGCCGGATCGACCTTGGCGGGATGGGGCAGCGCGTGGAGATCCATGTCCACATAGGCGCAGGCGCAATATTCCACCGTCGCGAAACCCTGATTGAAGACATTCATCGCGCGGATGCGCGCGACGAGATCCTCCGGCATTTCCGCGCCCGTCTCCTCATGGCGCGCATAGCGGCGCAGGACGTCGGGCGTCGTCAGCCAATGCTCGAACAATTGCGAGGGCAGCTCCACGAAATCCGACGACACGCTCGTGCCCGCGATGCGCGGGAACGTGACGTCGGACAACATGCCGTGCAGGGCGTGGCCGAATTCATGGAACAGCGTGCGCGCCTCGTCGAGCGAGAGCAGCGTCTTGCGGCCCGCGCCGGGCCTTGCGACATTGAGCACGTTGAGAATGATCGGCCGCACGTCGCCTGCGAGTTTCTCCTGCGACCGGAAGGCGCTCATCCATGCGCCGCTGCGCTTGGAGGGACGCGCGTAATCATCGGCAAGGAACAGCGCCACATGGCGCCCGTCGCGGTCCTTCGCCTCGAAGGCGCGCACGTCGGGATGATAGAGATCGAGCCCCGTCTTCTCCTCGAAGGTCAGGCCGAACAGGCGGCCTGCGACGTCGAAGGCGGCGGCGCGCACATTCTCCAATTCGAAATAGCGTTTCACCTGCGCATCGTCGATCGCGAAGCGCGCCGTGCGGGCCTTCTCCGCGTAATAGCGCCAGTCATGGGCCGCGATGGGCGCATTCGCGCCTTCGGCTTCCGCCAGCGCCTGCAATTCGTCGCGCTCGGCCAGCGCGCGGGCGCGCCCCTTCGCCCAGACTTCGTCAAGCAGCGCGCGCACGCGCGCCGGCGTCCTGGCCATCGTGTCGTCGAGCTTGTAATCGGCATAGGTCGCATAGCCGAGCAGCGCCGCCTTTTCGGCGCGCAGCGCGACGATCTCCGCGATGAGCGCGCCATTGTCCGTCTCGCCGGCGCGCGCGCCCCTCGCCACGAAGGCGCGGAACAGCCGCTCGCGCAGGTCGCGACGCGCGGCGCTGGCGAGGAACGGCTCCACATGCGAGCGCGACAAGGTGACGGCGTAGGGGCTGGCGAGGCCGCGCGCGCGCGCGACGTCGGCGGCGCTGGCCTTCAGGCCTTCCGACAGGCCCTCCACGTCGCCCTCGCCCAGCTCCATCACGAAATCGGATTCGTCCTTCAGCACGTTCTGGCCGAATTGCGTGGAGAGCGCGGCGAGCCGCTCGACGATCTCCTTCATCCGCGCCTTCTGCGCCGGATCGAGCCGCGCGCCCGCGCGCACGAAATCCTTGTGGATGCGCGCCAGCACGCGCGCCTCCTCAGGCCCCAGCGCGCCAGGAGCCGCCACAGCCGCCGACGCCGCCGCATCGAGGCGGGCGAACAGGTCGGCGTTCATCGAGATCGCCGCGCCATGGGCGGCGAGTTTGGGCGCGATGTCGCGTTCGATCGCCTGCAACGCCTCGTTCGTGTCGGCGGAGGCGAGGTTCCAGAACGTGCGCGAGACGCGCCGCAGCGCGCGGCCGGCCTTTTCCAGCGCGGCGGCCGTATTGGCGAAATCGGCGGGAGCGCGCTCGCCGGCTATGGCGGCGATCTCGCGATCGTGCTCGGCGAGCGCGCGGGCGAAGGCGGGGGCGAAATGCTCCGGCCGGATGCGCGCGAAGGGCGGCAGGCCGAAGGGGGCGGACCAGTCTTCGAAGAAGGGATTGTCGCTCATGCTCGCTCGCGCTCCTGAGGCCTTCGCTTCGCCTTGCAAGCCTATATAGTGCGCCGCATAAAACGAAGCCGACGAAACGCCGCAAGCCAAACCGGGAGGAGCCCATGATCGAGCTGCATTACTGGCCCACCACCAACGGCCAGAAGATCGCCCTGTTTCTCGAGGAAGGCCTGCTCGACTGGGAGGCCCGGCCCGTGAACATCTCGAAAGGCCGGCAATTCGACGCCGAATTCCTGAAAATCTCGCCCAACAACAAGATCCCCGCGATACTCGACCGCGCGCCCGCCGGCGGCGGCGCCCCTCTGGGCGTGTTCGAATCGGGCGCGATCCTGCTCTATCTGGCCGAGAAGACGGGCCGGTTCCTCCCCGCCGATCCGGCGGGCAAGGCGCGCGCAACCCAATGGGTGTTCTGGCAGATCGGCGGGCTCGGCCCCAATTCCGGCCAGGCCAATGTCTTCACGGGCGACATGGCGGAAAAGAACCCCGGCGCGACCGAGCGCGTGTTCAACGAGCTTCAGCGTCTCTACAAGGTCATGGACGGCCAGCTTGGCCGCACGGCCTTTCTCGGCGGCGCCGATTACACGATCGCCGACATGGCCTCCTATCCCACGATCCTCAATCATGAGCGTCACAAGATCAGCCTCGACGACCATCCCAACGTGAAGCGCTGGGTTGAGGCGATTCGCGCCCGGCCCGCCGTCCAGCGCGCCTATGAGCGGGCGGAGGCGATCCGCAAGGCGGGCTGACGGGGCGGCGAAGTTGCGCTGCGCCCCGCCGCAGCCTATATAACGCCCATTACAGCATGGATGATCGCATTGAGGCTCCGCCTCGGCCGGGCCGGAGACCGATCCCCCATGCCTGATCGCATTGAGCCGGGCGCCCTGCGCCGAAGGAGCAGACCATGAGCAACGCACCGCTGATGCCGAAGGCGACCGCCGTCTGGCTCGTGGAGAACACGTCGCTGACGTTCGACCAGATCGCCGATTTCTGCAAATTGCACCCCCTTGAGGTGAAGGGCATCGCCGACGGCGAAGTGGCCGCCGGCATCAAGGGGCAGGATCCGATCACCTCCAGCCAGCTCTCCCGCGACGAAATCGAAAAGGGCGAGCAGGATTCCGACTATCGCCTGCAGCTCGCCGCCTCCAAGGTGCGGCTGCCCGAGGTGAAGAAGTCGCGCGGCCCCCGCTACACGCCGCTGTCGCGCCGCCAGGATCGCCCCAACGCCATTCTCTGGCTGCTGCGCAACCATGCGGAGCTGAAGGACGCGCAGATCATGCGCCTCGTCGGCACCACCAAGACGACGCTGCAGGCCATCCGCGACCGCACGCATTGGAACTCCGCCTCGCTGGCGCCGATGGATCCCGTGACGCTCGGCCTGTGCTCGCAGATCGACCTCGATTTCGAAGTCGCCCGCGCCAACAAGGATCGTCCGCAGACGCCTGACGCCGGCGCCACGCTCGCCCCGGCCGAGATCACCACCGGCCCGCGCTCGTGGGAAAGCGAGCCCGAGGAGCTGACGCGCGACAACGTGTTCTCCAAGCCCGCCGCCCCCGCGCCCGACGAGGACGAGGAAGAAGAGATCGACGTGAATTCCGTCTTCGCGAAGCTGAAAGACCTGAAGACCAAGGAATAAGCGCGCCCGCAGGACGACAGGAGGCATGGATCCGTGACGCCGACGAGCCCTGCCGCGTCTCTCTCCGCCGAAGGCTCCGCGCGCCCGCAGCCCACTGGCGCGCAGCATCGCTGGCCGCGCCGCTGGCCCGCCGACGCCGCGCTTGCGCAAGAATTTGCGCAAGAACTTCCGCAAGAGCCTGCGCAAGAATTTGCGCAAGCGGTTGAGCCTGCGACGCTGGTGGACCTGTTCGAGGCCGCCGTGCGCAATCATGCGGAGCGGCCCGCCTGGGCGAGCTTCGGCGCCAGCCTCCCCTTCCGCGAGATCGCCGACCACGCCCGCGCCATCGCCTCGGGCCTGCAGCGCATCGGCGTGAAGAAAGGCGAGCGCATCGCCATTCTCTCCCCCAATGTCATGGCCAGCGCGCCGATCCTGTTCGGCGCGCTGACGGGCGGATTCAGCGCCGTGATCGTCGATACGCAGGCGCCGCCGGACGTTCTCGCGCGCCAGCTCAATAGCTCGGGCGCGCGCGTCGTCTTCGCGCTGGAGACCTGCGCCCACGCCATTTACGCGGCGCTGGAGGAGCTGGAGGTTCTGGAGCGCGCCATCATCGTCGCCGCCGGCGATCTGATCGGCTGGCGCGGCGCGCTCGTCAATTTCTCCACCCGCTTCGTGAAGCGCCGCGTGAAGCCCTACACGCTGCCCGCCACCCTGCCCTTCGGCGGATTCGTGGAATGGGGCGCGGGACAGGCGCCCAAGCCGGCGGGCGTCGAGCGCGACGATCTCGCGCTGATCCGCTTCGCCGACGCGCAATCAAGCGCGCCCATCGAGATGACTCATGCGCAGGCCGCGCGCGCGGTGGGGGAATGCGCCGCCTGGCTGTCGGCCCGCCTGCCCGCCGGCGCGCCCGGCGCCATCGCCTGCGGCCTGCCGGCCACGACGCGCACGGGCCTGCTGCTGCCGCTGGCCGCCTGGCATTTGGGCGCGCTGAACGCCGCCCTGATGGACGGCGGCGACCCTGTGGAGCTGACCAAGGCCCTGACCTTCGCGCCCGCCGACGTGCTGGCGCTCGACGCCGCCCATTACGAACGGCTCGCCGCATGGGCGCCGGCGCGCGAGCCGCTGAAGCGCGTGTCGCTTTTCCTCAGCGAGAGCGAACCGGAGCCCGAGACGGCGCGCAAATGGTCGCAGGCCTTCAACCGGCCCATCGAACCGGAAGACGATTGAAGCTGCGACGAGGAAAGCGCGGCGCCGTTCAGCCGCGCAGGGGCTCGACCTTCACGGCCGCGCGCACGAAATAATAAAGCCCGACGGCGCCAAGCGTCCCGCCGGCGAGTTCGAAAGCCGTGCGCACGATCGGCGGAAGGCTGAGGAAGCCGCCCAAAGCCCAGCCGGCCGCCCAGGTCATGCCGATCAGTTCCGTGCCGACGAGGATCGTCACGCTGAAAATCGTCACCACATTGCGCCAGATGATGGGCTTTTTCTCGGACAAGGGCCGCTCCGTTTCGCAAGCGCGCGCGAGGCTCTCGCGCAGCGCGTCTTCGCGCAGAAGGTCCGCGCGCGCCTTTTGACCTATAACACCGGGGCTCCGCCCGCAAGCAAGTCCGCTCCAAAGGTCGCCCCCTGATGTCAGCTCCCCGCATGTCCGCCTGTCCCGATTTCGCCTCGGCCGCCGTCGCCGCCCCGCACCGGCTGGCGGCGGAAACCGGCCGCACCCTGCTCGCCATGGGCGCCAACGCGATCGAGGCGATGGTGGGCATGGCGGCGACCATGGCGGTCGTCGGCCCGCAGGCGAACGGCCTGGGCGGCGAGGGGGTCTGGCTCATTCGCGAGCCGGGCGGGCGCGTGCGCGCGCTTGAGGCCTGCGGCGTCGCCGGCGCAGGCGCGACGATCCGCCGCTATGTCGAACACGGTCACGAGCGCGCGATTCCAGACCGCGGCCCCTTCGCCGCCCTTCTCGCGCCCGCCGCCGTGGACGGCTGGCGCTGCGCGCTCGAACTCTCCGCGGCGCTGGGCGGCAAGCTGCCGCTCGCCGACCTGCTCGCCGACGCGATCCGCCATGCGCGCGAGGGCTACGCCGTCTCGCCCGGCGAGGCGCGCGCGCGGCCGCATGCGTTCGACGCGCTGAAAGACGCGCCGGGTTTCGCGCGCGCGTTTCTGGTCGAGGGCGCCTTGGCGCCCGAAGGCTTTCTGCGCAAGGCCGAACCGCTCGCCGCGACCCTTGAGCGTCTCGCCCATGCGGGCCTGCGCGACTTCCATCGCGGCGACGTGGGGCGCGAGATCGCGCTCGACCTTGCGCGCATCGACGCGCCCGTCGCCCGCGCGGACATCGAGAAAACCGAGGCGCGTTGGCGCGCGCCTTTGAGCGTGCGCCTGTCGGGCGCCACGATATTCAACGCGCCGCCGCCGACGCAGGGGCTGGCCTCCCTCGTGATCCTCGGCCTGTTCGAGCGGCTCGACGGCGCGCGGCCGGAATCGTTCGAATGGACGCATGGGCTCGTGGAGGCGACCAAGCGCGCCTTCCATCTGCGCGCGCAAGCCTGCGTCGATCCCTGGCACGCGCCCGACGACCTCGCGCGCTGGCTCGAGCCCGATGCGGTCGCCCGCGAGGCCAGCGCGATTTCGATGACGCAGGCCGCGCCTTTCGCCTTCATGCGGGAGCCGGACGCCTCGGTCTGGATGGGCGCCGTCGATGCGAAAGGGCTCGCCGTCTCCTGCCTCCAGTCGAACGGCGGGGACTATGGATCGGGCTGCGTGCTGCCGGCCACCGGCGTGCTGATGAGCAACCGCGGCTGCGCCTTCTCGCTCGACGCGGACTCCCCGCGCGCGCTGGCGCCCGGCCTGCGGCCCTTCCTGACGCTGAACCCGCCGCTGGCCGCCTTCGAAGACGGGCGCGTGGCGGTCTTCGGATGCACGGGCGGCAACGGGCAACCGCAAGGTCAGGCGCAGATCCTCGCGCGCCTGCGCTTGGGCGCCGATCCCCTGCAGGCGAGCGCGGCGCCGCGGTTCCTGCTGGATCGCGCCGCGCATGAGGACCGCGAACCGGATCGAAAGACGGGCGAGGCGACGCTGCGGATGGAAGACGGTTTCGATCCCTCGCTGGTCGCGCGGCTGAAACGGGCGGGCCATGCGATCGAGGAACAGGCCGCGCCGCTTGCGGATTCGTTCGGCCATGCGGGCCTGCTGCTGCGCTATCGCAGCGGACGCGTGCAGGGCGCGCATGATCCGCGCGCCGACGGCGACGCGCTCGGCCTCTAGCGCGCCAGCGCGCCGATCAACAGGCTCGCGCCGAGGAAGAGAACGAACAGCGCGGCGGCGACCTCCAGCGCGCGCACGAACAAGGCGCCGCGCCCCGATCCTTCGCCCAGAAACCGCACGGCGATCCCCTTGGCCGCCACGGCGAGAACCGCCAGCGCGCCCGTGGTCAGCGCCGTGCCGAAGGCCATGGCGAGCGCCGCCGCGACGCCCGCCAGGAAAACGCCCTGCGCGAGCGCGAAGACGAGCACGAGAATGGCGCCCGAACAGGGACGCGCCCCGGCGGCGAAAATCGTCGCGAAGGCGCCGCGCCAGGTGAACCCATCGCCCAGCGTCTCCGCCGCCGGCGCATGGAAATGCCCGCATTGCGCGTCGTGAACATGCTCGTCGTGCGCATGCCCGCCGTGAGCTTGCGCGCCGTGAGCTTGCGCGTGGTCGTGAGCGTGCGGCTTCTGATGGCCGTGCGCATGATCGTGCGCATGATCGTGACCGGGCGCCGTGCGGACATGCGCCGCAAGCGCGCGGCTCTTGCGCCAGGACAGCCACAGGCCGAGCGCGGCGACGCCCGCATAGCTCGCCAGTTCGACGAGATTGGCGACCTCCTTCATGCGCGCGGCGGTGGCGTTGAGCGCGACGGCCAGCACGCCGACGATGGCGATGGCGACGAACGCCTGCAGGCCCGCGGCGAGGAAGGAGATCGCGACGCCGCGCTTCAGCGAGCGTTCGTTGGCGAACATGTAGGACGCGACCACCGCCTTGCCATGGCCGGGCCCGGCGGCGTGAAACACGCCATAGGCGAAGGAGATTCCCAGAAGCGTCCAGAGCGCGCCGGCCTCGGTCGCGAGCGCGCGCACGGCGCCCGACAACATGCGCTCGAACCGCATCTGCTCCGCCATGACCCAGGCGGCGAACCCGCTCGCAGGCGGACCGCCGCCTTCGCGCAGCCCCATGTCGAACGGATTGCGCGCCGGCGCGCCTTGCGCAAGCAGGCCATGGGCAAGCAGGCCATGGGCGGCGGCGTCGTCGAGCGCGGCGCAAAGCGCGACGGCCAGGGCGAGCGCGCAGGCGATGACGAACACGCGATTCATGGACACGCGATGACGGCGCGGCTCGCCAGTTTGAGGCCGAAATCGGCGCCCGGCGAGACGTTCGTTCCCAGCGAATCATTCAGCTTGCGCTGCTCTTCGGCGAGCAGGGGCGGCGGCGTCACGATGCTGAGGCTGCAGCCCTGCGGCGCCCCGCTCAACGTCACCGGAGTCCCCTTCTCGAAATCGAAGGCGACGAAATAGGTGGGGTCATAGACCTGCAAAGCGAACGCCTTGCCCGCGCTCGCGGGCTCCTTGAACGGCGCGGTGAAATGCATCGTCACGAGTTTCTTGGCGTCAAGCGTCATGGAATAATCGACCGCCGGCGCGAATTCCGCCTTGCGTCCGCCCGCACGCACGAAAGTGAAGAAATCCGCCTCCTCCAATTGCTCGAGATTGGTCCGCGCCAACTCCTTCAGCTCCGCCTCGCTAGGCTTGCCGGAGCGCCCGCCGAGCCCCTGCGTGGCGAAGGCCGAATACATGTCGTCGAAGGTCCAGGAATGGCGCAGGCCCGTGATGCGCCCGTCGGGCGCGAAGAGCACGACGGTCTTCACCGCCACGAAGACATGGGGATGGGCGCGCGCGGACGCGACCGGCGCCGCAGCCAACAGGCCGGCCAGACCAAGGGCGAAGAGTGACGTGCGAAGACGAGCGATCATGATTCGCAAGAGCATGGCCGAACAATGCCGGCCAAAGCAAGGCGGCGCCCCGCAGGCCGGAAAGGATCCGGCGCCGCCCGCCTCGCGCTCCGTGACTTTGCGTCCGGGGCCCTGCGCCGGGCCGCGGCGCAGGGAAACAGGCGCCCGCGCATTGACGCGCGCCCCCGATGCTGGCACGAGGCCCTGCGGCCCCGGCGCATGCTCCGGCGGCTTTCGGCCCAGCTCGATCAGGTCGGCGACGTCGCCGCAGGCAGGCAGGCAGGCAGGCAGGCAAGACATGCTGCGCATTTACGTTCGCGAGCAAGACAGCCTCGCCCCCCATGACGTCGACGTGCGGGCGGACTTCGCCGCGCCCTTGCCGTCGGGCGCGATCGTCTGGGTGGACCTGCACAATCCGACGCCGGAGGAGGACCGCTACATCGAGCGCTTCGTCGGCGTGTCGATCCCCACCCGCGAAGAAATGCAGGAGATCGAAGTCTCCTCCCGCCTCTACAGCGAGGACGGGGGCGAGTTCATGACCATCGCGGCCCTCGCCCATCTCGACGACGAGCCCATCGTCACGCCCATCACCTTCGTCTTGAAGGGGACGATTCTGGTGACCGTGCGCTACGCCGAGCCCCGCCCCTTCTCCACATTCGCCGCGCGCGCGCAACGGCCCGGCGCGACCGCCTGCGGCAATGGCGAGCAGATCATGCTGAGCCTGCTCGAAGCGCTCATCGACCGCATCGCCGACGTGATGGAGCGCGTGGGCGGCAAGATCGACGCCATCTCCCAGACCGTGTTCCGCGACGCCAACCGCGGCGCCCGCGACCGCGCAGGCGATTTCCGCGACGTTCTGGTGAATATCGGCCGCGAGGGTGACCTGCTCTCCATCGTGCGGGAAAGCCTCGTGAGCATGATGCGCCTGCTCACCTATCACACGGCGATTTCGGAAGACGCCGGCAAGCGCGCCATCAAGGAGGCGCGCCAGCGCGTGCGCTCCATCCAGCGCGACGTCGCCTCGCTCACCGACCATGCGACCTATCTGTCGAACAAGATCACCTTCCTGCTCGACGCGACGCTGGGCCTCATCAATCTGGAGCAGAACCAGATCATCAAGATCTTCTCCATCGCCTCCGTCTGCCTGATGCCGCCCACGCTCGTCGCCTCCATCTATGGCATGAACTTCCGCCACATGCCGGAGCTGGACTGGACCTTCGGCTATCCGCTCGCCATCGCGCTGATGGGCGCGGTCGGCCTCGCCCCCTTCGTCTATTTCCGCCGCAAGGGCTGGCTCTAGCCCCGGCGCAAGACGAAAACGCCCCGCGCGCGGATGCGGGCGGGGCGTTGGCCGGGATGCGTCTGCGCGGGCTTATTTCTTCAGCAGCGGCTGCGCCTGCAAGGGCGCGTCGCCCGAACCCACCAGAACGTTGCGGAACTGCCAGGGGTCGCTCGCGTCGATGTTTTCGGGGAAGAAGCCCGGACGGCCGGCGAGCGGCGTCCAATCCGTATAGGCGCCCACGACCGGCCCCAGATAAGGCGTCTGCACTTCGAGGCAGCGGCGATAATCCATCTCGTCGGCCTCCACGATGCCGGCCTCGGGATTTTCGAGCGCCCACACCATGCCCGCGAGCACGGCGGAGGTGACCTGCAGACCCGTGGCGTTCTGATAAGGCGCGATGGCGCGCGTCTCTTCGATGGAGAGCTGCGAGCCATACCAATACGCGTTCTTCGCATGGCCGTAGAGCAGCACGCCCAGCTCGTCGATTCCGTCGACGATCTCGGTCTCGTCGAGAATATGCTGCTTCTCCTGCACGACGCCCGCCTGTCCGAACAATTCATGCAGCGAAAGCACCGCGTCGTTGCAGGGGTGATAGGCGTAATGGCACGTCGGCCGGTAGACGGCCTTCCCCGCGCCGTCGCGCACGGTGTAATAATCCGCGATGGAGATGGACTCGTTATGCGTGACGAGGAAGCCGTATTGCGCCTGCGCCGTCGGCGTCCAAGAACGCACGCGCGTATTGGCGCCCGGCTGGTTCAGGAAAATCGCCGCCCCGCAGCCCTGCGCATGGGAGACCGCATTGGCCGGCGCCCATGTCTCATGCGTGCCCCAGCCCAATTCCGCCGGCTGCATGCCTTCCGAGAGGAAGCCCTCCACCGACCAGGTGTTGACGAAAACCTGCATGGGCTTGGGGCTTTTCGCGCGCTGGGTGTCGCGCTCGGCGATATGCACGCCCTTCACGCCCAGGCTCTGGGCGAGTTTCGCCCATTCGTCGCGGCTTTTGGGTTCGGGCGCGCCCACGCCCAGATCGCGCGCGAGATCGACCAGCGCCTGTTTCACGAACCAGGAGACCATGCCCGGATTGGCGCCGCAGCAGGAGACGGCGGTGACGCCGCCCGGCGACTTGCGCCGCGCGGCCAGAACGGTTTCGCGCAGCGCGTAATTCGTGCGCTGCTCCGGCCCCATCGACTTGTCGAAATAAAAGCCCGGCCACGGCTCGACCACGGTGTCGATGTAGAGAACGCCGATCTCGCGGCAGAACTCCATGAGCGCGAGGGAGGACGTGTCCACCGACAGGTTCACGCAAAAACCCCGCCCGCCGCCGGCGGTGAGCAGCGGGCGCAGAAGCTCGCGATAATTCTCGCGCGTGACGGCTTCCTTCACGAAGCGCGCGCCGTGCCGTTCGGCGATGGCGCGGTCGCGATCGTCGGGATCGACCACCACGAGACGGGACTTGTCGAATTCGAAATGGCGCTCGATC
>CAIXDD010000109.1 GCA_903918155.1 uncultured Hyphomicrobiales bacterium | reverse complement strand
CTGGATCGCGCAGGCCGGGCCCGCTATAAGATTTCCCGCGCGCCGCGAAACGAGCCGCAGGTCGCGTCAATGCGGGGGGAGACATGATCCGCATCAGGAGTCCGCAGGATTTCGGCGCAGCCTGCGTGTTTTTTCTCGTGGGCGGCGCGGGTCTCTATTTTGGGCGCGATCTCGCCTTCGGCAGCCCGGCGCGCATGGGCCCCGGCTTTTTTCCGCTCATCCTGAGCTGGCTCATTCTGGGCGTGGGCGCGCTCACGGGACTGCGCGCGCTCGCGATCGAGGGGCCCGCCGTCGAGCCGCCGCAGCTGCGGCCCCTGCTGATGGTCTGCGCGACCATTCTCGCCTTCGGCCTCATCGTGGAGCGCGCCGGCCTTGCGCTCGCCGCCATCGCCGTCACCTTTCTCGCCGCGCTCGCACGGCCGGGCGTGCGGTGGCGCGAGACCGCGCTGCTCGCCCTCGGCCTTTCCGTCTTCTGCGTGCTGGTGTTCGTCTATGCGCTCAGCCAGCCCATGTCCGCCTTTCCCCCGTAACGCCCATGGACGCGCTCGCTCATCTCGTCACCGGCTTTTCGGCCGCCGCCAGCCTGCAGAATATCGGCTTCGCCATGGCGGGCTGCCTGCTGGGCACGCTCATCGGCGTGCTGCCGGGCATCGGTCCCATTCCCACCATCGCGATGCTGCTGCCGATCACCTTCGGGCTTGATCCGCTTTCGTCGCTCATCATGCTCGCGGGCATTTATTACGGCGCGCAATATGGCGGCTCGACCACGTCGATCCTCGTCAACATGCCCGGCGAATCCTCCTCCGTCGTCACCTGTATGGACGGCCACCAAATGGCGCGACAGGGCCGCGCGGGCGTGGCGCTGGGCGTGGCGGCGCTGGGCTCCTTCGTCGCAGGCTGCGCCGGCACGCTGTTCATCGCCGCCTTCGGACCCCCGCTCGCGGATTTCGCGCAAAAATTCAACTCGCCCGATTATTTCTCGCTGATGACGCTCGGCCTGCTGATGGCCGTGGTGCTCGCCCATGGCTCGGTGCTGAAAGCCATCGGCATGGTGCTCGTGGGCCTGCTCTTCGGCCTCGTGGGCACCGACGTGAACACGGGCGCGCTGCGCTACACATTCGACGTCTCGGTCCTGTGGGACGGCGTGGACTTCCTGCCGATGGTGATCGGCATGTTCGGCATCGTCGAGATCGTGCGCAATCTCGAACAGGAAGATCAGCCGCGCGAGGCGGTGAAAACGGGCCTGCGGGATTTGTGGCCGCGCGGCGAGGATTTTAGACGCGCATGGCCCGCCTCGCTGCGGGGCGTGGGCCTGGGATCCGTGCTGGGCGTGCTGCCGGGCGGCGGAGCGGTGCTCGCGTCCTTCGCCAGCTATACGCTCGAGAAGAAGATCGCGCGCGAGCCGCAGCGTTTCGGCAAGGGCGCCATCGAAGGCGTCGCGGGGCCGGAATCGGCCAATAACGCGGCGGCGCAGACGAGCTTCATTCCCCTGCTCACCCTGGGCCTGCCGTCCAATCCCGTCATGGCGCTGATGATGGGCGCGATGATGATTCAGGGCGTGCAGCCGGGCGCCGCCGTGATGACGAGCCGCCCCGACCTGTTCTGGGGCATGGTGGCGAGCATGTGGATCGGCAATCTCATGCTGGTCGTCATCAATATGCCGATGATCGGCCTATGGGTGCGCCTGCTCAGCGTGCCCTATCGCTTGCTCTATCCCGCCATTCTCCTGTTCTGCGTCATCGGCGTCTATGGGTCGAACGCGAATTGGGCGATGATGGCGATCACCGTTTTCTTCGCGATCATGGGTTATGCGCTCGTGCGCTTCGGATGCGAGCCGGCGCCGATGGTTCTGGGCTTTCTGCTGGGGCCTCTCATGGAGGAGAATCTGCGGCGCTCGCTCTCGCTCTCGCGCGGGGATCCGATGATCTTTCTGGAGCGGCCCATCTCCGCGACGCTGCTCGCGCTGAGCCTTGGCATGCTCGCGCTCATCATCCTGCCGGGCGTGCGCCGCTCGCGCGAACGCGCGTTTCAGGAATGACGGACGACGCGTAGAATCCGCAGATGAACCGCCAGCGGCGCGCTGCTTGCAAAACCACGCGCCAGACGCCAATCTGGCCGCCCTGAACGAAAAGCGGCCCGCAGCCCGCGCAGCCGCGCACCATCCGCCCGCGCAGGGCCAGAGGCGCCATGACCTATGCTTCCACACCCGAATTGCGCGCCCTCATGCTGCGCGCCTGCCGGGTTCTCCACCATTTCCGCATCGTCGAAGGTTTTGGTCACGTCAGCGTGAGGGTGACGGACGAGCGCATCCTGATGACGCCGCGCATCGCGCTGGGCACCGTGCATGAGGAAGACCTGATCGAACTCGACATGGACGGGCGACAGCTCGCCGGCGGCGGACGTCCCGCGCTCGAGACGGCGATGCATCTGGCCGTGTACAAGCGCAGGCCTGACGTAGTCTCGATCGCGCGCGGCCATCCGCGCAATGTCGCCGCTTACTCCTGCGCCGCCGAACCGCTGCGCATCGCCCATGGCTTCGGCGCCAATCTCGGCCATCTCGTGCCGGTCTTCGCCAAGCCCGTGCTCGCGGCCAATCCCGAACTGGGCGCGGATGTCGCTGCGGCGCTGGGCGATCACGTCGGCGTCATCCTGCAAGCCAATGGTATGCTGGCGACAGGCATGTCGATTCCGCACGCCTGCGTGAACGCGCTGTTCATGGAGGAGACGGCCGAGCTGCAGCTGAAGGCCATGGCCGCCGGACTCACGCCGAAATATTACACGCCGGAAGGCGCCGCGCGCCGCCATGGCGACGATCGCGAACATGAACCCGTGCGCGCGTGGGATTATTACGCGGCCGAGGCCGAGGGAACCTGCGCGTGGGAATGACCGGCCCCCGCCTTTCCCAGCAGATCGCGCACAGACAGAGGAACGCATGACATCCCTGGCCCCCTTCATCGAGCGGCACGTCCTTTGGAGCGAAGAGCAGCGTCGGCAGGCTGCGGAGATCGCCGCGCGCGTGAAGGCGCAGGACATTCATCTCGTGCGGCTCGCATGGGCCGATCCGCATGGCTATTCGCGCGCCAAGGCGCTCACCGTGCCGGCCTTCCTCAGCGCGCTGCGTAGCGGCCACAATATCAATGTCGCCACGAGCACGCTCGACTCTGCGGGCGCGCGCACCTTCTCGTCCTTCGTGCGCGGCGGCGGCATGGGGCTCGACGAGATGACGGGCTCGCCCAATCTCACCCTCGTGCCCGATCCTTCCACCTTTCGCATCCTGCCATGGGCGCCGGGCGTCGCATGGATCGTGGGCGACGAATATTTCGACACGGGCAAGCCCTTTCATTTCTCGCCGCGCCAATTGCTAAAGCGCGAAATCGCCAAGCTGCGCGAGCGCGGCCTTGCGCAAATGGTGGGGCTGGAGATGGAATTCTATCTCCTGCGCGTCACGCAGGAGCAGCTTGGTTTCGAAAATGTCGGCGCGCCGGGCATGCGCGGCAAGCCTGTCGCCGTCTGTCCCGTGGAGCCCGGCTATCATTTCCATTCCGAGTCCAGCATGGACATGATGCAGCCGATCCTGAGCGCGCTCGTGCAAGCCTATGAGGCGATCGACCTGCCTGTGCGTTCCATCGAAAAGGAATGGGGCCCCGGCCAGATCGAATGCACCTTCGCGCCCGCGCATGCGCTGGAGACCGCCGATAATGCGATGCTGTTTCGCACGGCCACGAAACAGATCTGCCGACGCATGGGCCATTTCGCGACCTTCATGGCGCGCCCCGGATTGAAGGGATATTATTCCAGCGGCTGGCATCTGCACCAATCCATCGTGAACCTGCAGGGGCGCAACCAGTTCACGCCCGACAAGGCGGGCGAGCCGCTCTCCCCCTTCGGATTGTCCTTCGTGGCGGGCCTGCTCGAACATGCGGCCGCCGCGACCGTTTTCGCCGCGCCCACCGTCACGGGCTATCGCCGCTTCAAGCCCAATTCGCTCGCGCCCGACCGCGCCTCATGGGGCTATGATCATCGCGGCGCCATGATCCGCGTTCTCGGCGGCGTGGGCGATCCCGCGACGCGCATGGAGAACCGGATCGGCGAGCCTTGCGCGAACCCCTATCTCTACATCGCCTCGCAAATGGCGGCGGGCATGGCGGGCGTGGATGCGAAATCCCATCCCGGCAAGCAGGATGACGAACCCTATCTGGCCGATCGCGCGCGCCTGCCGGCGAGCCTTCCGCAAGCGCTGGACGAACTCGAGCGCTCCACGCTTTTCCGCCAGGCGTTCGGCGATCTCTTCGTCGATTATTACCTCAAGGTGAAACGCGTCGAGGCGGGCCGCTACCAAAGCGCGCTTGAGGCTTCAGGCCAACCCGCCGGCGAGGACGCCACCGAGTGGGAGCAGAACGAATATTTCGATTTCTTCTAGCCGCAGAAGCGCTGGAGGCCAGGAGCCTGTCATGAACGTCATGAACCGCACGTCCATTCCCCAATATGATTGGGACGAACTCGTGCAGGAAGACCGCGTGCATCGCGCCCTCTACACCGATCCCGCGATCTTCGCGCAGGAGATGACGCGCATTTTCGGCGGCGCATGGGTCTATCTCGCGCATGAAAGCGAGATTCCGAACGCCAATGACTACATCACGCGCAAGATGGGCCTGCGTCCCATCATCGTCACGCGCGACTCGAACGGCGCGCTGCGGGCGCTTTATAATCGCTGCACGCATCGCGGCACGACGCTGTGCCGCAACGAGAAGGGCAATTCCCGCTCCTTCCAGTGCCCCTATCACGGCTGGAACTTCCTCAACACGGGCAAATTGCGCGGCGTGCCATGGGCGGACGGCTATTCCGCCGACATCAAGGATCCGAAATTCAACCTCGCGCAGGTTCCCCGCGTGGAATCCTATCGCGGATTTATTTTCGGCACGCTGAACCGCAAGGCGCCGTCGCTCTTGCAATGGCTTGGACCTATCACGCGCCCCATCGACGAATGGCTCGACCGCAATCCGGGCGGCAAGGTGATCGTGTGCGAGGCGAACAGGTTCAAGTACAAGGGGAACTGGAAGCTCGCCTATGACAATTCCTCGGACGGATACCACGTCATCTATTCGCACCGGTCTTTGCTCGAAATGGAGAACCGGCTGATCGACGAGGGCGACAAGGGCATGGCCTTCTACAAGAACTCGCCCGACAGTCTCGCCATGTATGTGCAATACATGGGCAACGGGCATCACTTCAAGGACAAGCGGCCCAATCTGCAAGCCCGGCCCGGCGGTCTCTGGGCGATTGAGTCCAGCCATCCCGGCATGGAGCATGCCGAGCAAAGCCTGCGGGCGAAATATGGCGCGCGCGCGGAAAGCCTGCTCGATCTCGCCGGCTCCGAACCCGTCAACATCAATATCTTCCCCAATCTCTCGCTGCTGGGCAATCACATTCAGGTGTTTCAGCCCGTCAGCGTCGATGAGACGGATGCGGTCTGGTATGGCACGCGCATCGAAGACGTGAACGGCGACATCGGCGACGCCCTGCCCGTCATCAATGCGCTGCGCATGCGCACGCAGGAAGGCTTTCCGAATTTCGGCGAGGTGGACGACATCGCCAATTTCGAACAGATCCAGCGCGGGTTGGCCTGCGTCGAGGACGAATGGATTTATATGAATCGCGGCCACGGACTCCCCGGCCGCATCAAGCACAATCCCGACGGCACGATCAGCGCGCCGGCGACCGACGAGATTTTCATGCGGGAATATATAAAGGAATGGAAGCGCATCATGAAGGACGATGCGCCGCTCGAAATCCAGCGGGAGACCTGATCCATGACCACGCCCGCCTCGCGCGATCCCGCCGTCTCGTCCTATTACGTCGACGATGCGTTTTACGCCGATCTCATCGCGCGATTCACCGATTGGGATGTGGACGCGAAAGTCCTGTGCGATCCCGCCGAGCGCGACATGTTCCGCATGATCCTTGAGCGCGAGGCGCGCCTGCTCGATCAGCATCGTTACGAGGATTGGCTGGCGATGCTGGCGCCCGAATGCGTCTATTGGGCGCCCGCGCGGCCCGAGGGCGGCGATCCGCGCACGGAAATCGCCGTGATGTTCGACGACCGCCGCAGGCTGGAGGATCGCGTGTTCCGCCTGCGCTCGGATTATGCGTGGTCGCAGGCGCCGCGGTCGCGCACGGTGCGCATGGTGTCGAATCTGGAGGTGTTTTCCTCAGATGGCGACGACCGGCGCATGTTGCGCGCGAATTTCATCATCAGCGAATTCTGGGATTTCGAAACGCGCCAACTCACCGGATGGTGCGGCTATGACATGCGCAAGATGAACGGGGCATGGCTGATCCGCGCGAAACGGATCAATCTGATCAATTGCG
>CAIXDD010000108.1 GCA_903918155.1 uncultured Hyphomicrobiales bacterium | reverse complement strand
GGCTTCGCCGTCTCCGCCCTCGGCTCTGCGGCCACCTCCGGCCCGCTGGGCGCGCTGCCGCGCCTGCCCGACGTGCAGGAGGCCCGCGCTCCCGCCCGCGGCCGCGCATGGGAGACCGCCGCCGCGCTGATCGGCCTGCGTCCGCTCGCCAGCATCGCCCCCGCCTCCCTTGCGCTTGGGCCGGGCGTCGCGGACATGGGCTTCACGCTCGCCGCCGGGCCGCCGCGCGCCGCGGACCTGCTGGACGGTCCCGCCACGCCTGGTCCCGGCGCCGAGCCGGACGAGGTGAACCTCGCCTTCGCTCCCGTCGACGAGCGCCGCATCGCCGACATGCAGGCCCGCGCGGCCCGTCTTGGCCTGCAGCGGCCGGGGGCCGACCCGGAGCTGCGCACGACGCGCACCCGCGTGGTCGACGCCTCCGAGGGCACGCGGCTCGATCCGCTGCTGAACCGGACATGGGATCTCAATTCCCCGCAGACGATCCCGCCCTTCCGCCCCTGACCCTGCGCAGTTTTCGGCGCGGCTTCAGGCGCGCGAACGGGCGCGGGATTCAGATTGAGCGGGCGGGCGACGCGACTTATGGTGCGCGCCCCGGCGCCCCTCGCGCCGCAGCGATTCCGTGAGTATTCGTTTGAGCCCCGCACGAAAGCCTTCCGACGCGCGCCTCCTCAGCATGACGGGCTTTGCGCGCGCGCAGGCCGGCATCCCGCCCTGGCGGCTGACGTGGGAGATCAAGACCGTCAATTCCAAGGGCCTCGACCTGCGCTTGCGCCTGCCGCCGGGCTTCGACGCCATCGAACAGGACGCGCGCGCGCGCCTGTCCGCGCGTCTGGCGCGCGGCGCCTGCTATGCCACGCTCAACGCGCAGCGCGAGGCGGGCGCGCCTGACGTGCGCGTGAACGAAGCCGCGCTGGCCGCTCTCGTGGCGGCCCTTGCGCGTATTTCAGCGCCGGGCGTCGCGCCCGCCTCCCTCGACGGCCTGCTGGGCGTGCGCGGCGTGGTGGACGTGGTGGAGAGCGTCGACAGCGAGGAGACCATGGCCGCCGTCTTCGCCGCCGCGCTTGAGAGCCTCGAGCGCGCGCTGGACGATCTGCTCGCCATGCGCGCGCGTGAAGGCGGCGCGCTCGACGCCTTGCTGCATCAGCGCCTCGACGCCATGGCCCGCCTGGCGCAAGCCGCCGACGATTGCCCCGGCCGCAAGCCCGAGGCCGTGCGCGCGCGCCTTGCGCAATCCGTGGCCGCCCTCGCCGAAACCTCCGCCGCGCTCGATCCCGCGCGCCTGCATCAGGAGGCGATCCTGATCGCCGCCAAGGCCGACGTTCGCGAGGAGATCGACCGGCTGAAGGCGCATGTAGGCGCCGCCCGCGAGCTTGTCGACGCCGGCAAGCCCGTGGGACGCCGCCTCGATTTCCTTGCGCAGGAGCTGGGGCGCGAGGCGAACACCTTATGCGCGAAATCCAATGATCCCGAATTGACGCTGATCGGCATGGAGCTGCGCGTGGAGATCGAACAATTCCGCGAGCAGGTGCAGAATGTCGAGTGAGCTTTTGCAAAGGGCGGACCCATGACCGACGCGATCAGCGCCGCAGACCTGAAGCCGCAAGGCGCCATTCGCCGCCGCGGGCTCATGCTGATCCTGTCTTCGCCGTCCGGCGCCGGCAAGACCACGCTGACGCGGCAATTGCTGCAGGACAGCGCGCTCGATCTCACGCTCTCCATCTCCGTCACCACGCGCCAGCGCCGCACCAGCGAAGTGGACGGCATCCATTATCGTTTCGTGAGCGCGGACGATTTCGAAAAACTGCGCGCGCAGGACGATCTGCTCGAATGGGCGGAGGTGCACGGCAATTTCTACGGCACGCCGAAATCGCCCGTGCAGCAGGTTCTCGCGCAGGGGCGCGACATGCTGTTCGACATCGATTATCAGGGCACGCAAAAGGTGCGCAAGAAAGCGCCCGCCGACACCGTGACCATCTTCATCCTGCCGCCGTCCATGCGCGAATTGCGCGCGCGGCTTGAGCGGCGCGCCGAAGACGCG
>CAIXDD010000107.1 GCA_903918155.1 uncultured Hyphomicrobiales bacterium | reverse complement strand
TTGTTTCCCGGCCCGCACAGGACGACGACGCGCCCGCCCCCGCGCGCGCCCAGCGCGGCGAGCGCCGCCTCCGCCAGAGCCGCGCCGGCGGCCTCCATCAGCGCGAGGCTGGGGACCCCGCCCGCGACCGCCAGCCGGTCGGCCTCGCCCATCTGGGCGATGGTGAGAAGCTCCAGCGGCATGGACGGGGCGATCTGGGTCATGCGCGCATGCTGGGGCAAGGCGCGCGGCGGGGCAAGGTCGGGCAAGGCGGACAAGGCGGGCAAGCCGGCGAGCTTGCGGGGAACCCGTCGCGCCAAAATCCATTAGGCCAGCGAGCCGCCCTGCGGCGCCCCCCATTCCGGGAGCAGACCATGGCCGAGAAAACCCTTCAGGACCTGTTTCTTGTGACGCTCAAGGATCTCTACCACGCCGAGCGCCAGATCCTGCGCAAGCTTCCGCGGATCTCCAAGGGCGTCCATTCGCAGGAATTGGCGCAGGCGTTCCAGACCCATCGCGAGGAGACCGAAGGCCAGATCGAACGGCTCGAACAGGTCTTCGAACTGATCGGCAAACGTCCGCAGGGCAAGATGTGCGAGGCGATGAAAGCCATTCTCGAAGAGGGCGACGAGATCATGGAGGAGTTCGCCGACAGCGAGGCGCTGGACGCGGGCGTGCTCGCCGCCGCGCAGGCCGTCGAACATTACGAGATCACGCGCTATGGCACGCTGAAGGCCTGGGCCGAGGAGCTTGGCCTCGACGAAGCCGTCCGCCTGCTCGACCAGACGCTGCAGGAGGAGATGAAGACCGACAAGATCCTCTCCAAACTGGCCGAGGAAGCCCTCAACCCGCAGGCGGCGGAATAGCGCCCGCGCCTATTGCGGCGAGGATGGCGAGGCCGGCGAGGACGACTTGCGCCACCACGCGTCCAGCGTCGCGCCGAACAAGGGCGCGGCGTAGCGCGGCGAGCGGGCGGGCCGCTCCAGCGCCGCCGAATGGACGAACCACGCCTCCGAAGCGTGATAGAAGGGAATGACGTAGAAGCCCGAGAGCAGCGCCCGGTCGAAGGCGCGCACGGCGGAGACGTAATCCTCCCGCGCCTCCGCCTTCACGATGGCGGCGATGAGCCCGTCGAGCGCCGGCGAGGCGGCGCCGGCGAGATTGAACGAGGATTCCATCCGCGCCGAAGCCGACGACCAGCGATTGCGCTGTTCGTTGCCCGGCGAATTGGAGGCGGCCCACGTCCCCATCATCACGTCGAAATCGAACTTCTGGCGCCGGCGCTGATATTGCACCTCGTCCACATGGCGCACCCGCGCCTCGATCCCGATGCGGCGCAGGGAATGGGCGAAATTGAGCGCGAGCCGCTCCTGGCTGCGGTCCACCACCATGATCTCGAAGGCGAAGGGCGCCCCGCGCCGGTCGCGCAAGGCCCCGTCGGCGACGCTCCACCCCGCCTGTTTCAGCAAGGCGAGCGCCTTGCGCGCATTGTCGCGGTCGCGGCCCGAGCCGTCGCTCACGGGCGGCGTCCAGCCGCCCTCCAGAATGTCCGCCCGCACGGCGCCGGGCCAGCGGGCGAGCAAGGCCCGCTCGCGCGCATCCGCAGGCCGGCCGATGGAGGACAGCTCCGTCTCGTCGAAGAAGGAGCGGGTGCGCCGATAGAGTCCGCCGAACAGATTGCGGTTGATCCATTCGAAATCGAACATGAGGCCCAGCGCCTCGCGCACGCGCACGTCCTTGAACGGATCGCGGCGCGTGTTGAAGGCGAAGCCGGCGAGCCCCTTGGCGCCGCCCAGCGGCTCGCTGGCCTTCACGAGCCGCCCGTCGCGGATGGCGGGGAAGT
>CAIXDD010000106.1 GCA_903918155.1 uncultured Hyphomicrobiales bacterium | reverse complement strand
GGCCACTTGAAGAGATGGCATCCATGCCCATGCCAGAAACACCCGTTTACGAACAGGACTGCGCGGGGACCAGGAAAAACAAGATCGGGAGTTCCAGGCAAGCCTGTAATGTGCAACCGATATCGGAGCCCTTCGCGATGCAGGCCTTTTCTTAATAACAACTCCGGCCTGGTGTCTTTGCTGCGAATCCCCGCCATCATCCGAGCGCGTATGTCCGGAGAGACGATATCGCTCATCTCGCGGCAGCCCTGCGCTCCCGACGGCCGGCTGACTGATCCTCAGGCGCATGAAAGATCGCGCGCATCAGCTCAGGCCGCATCGCCTCGGCCAGATACTTCACAACCGGCACGACGACGGCATTGCCGAATTGTCGGTAAGCCTGAGTATCGGAGACAGCGATCCTGAATGGCGCTCCCGGCGAATCGAAACCCATCAAACGAGCACATTCCCGTGGCGTCAATCTGCGAGGACGCTTCCCTTTTTGCCTGATCAGGATCTCCGACCCGTCCTTATAATAACGGGCGGAAAGCGTGCGCGCGACGTCATCAGGGCCAAATAAACTGTAACCGAACCCGTTGCCGGCGGCATTATGTTTGGCTTTGTAATCCTGGAGATATTGCCACAGTTTGGGCGTCAATGTGTACTTGGGATCAACTTCATCCTCAAGAATCGCTCCCAGCTTTGGTCCGAGCTCCGGCGGTGGCAATTTCAGTCCTGCAAGATCAAAAGCTGCGGGCTCACGGAACCCAACGATAAATATTCTTTCTCTCTTCTGGGGCACCCAGGCTTGCGAGTTAACCACCCGAAATTGCACTTGATACCCAAGTTCTTTTTGCAAGACGTTCATGATTGTCTGGAACGTCTTGCCTCCATCATGGCGCTCCAGATTTTTCACATTCTCGAGAACAAACGCCGCAGGTCGATGATGGGCTATGATTTGCGCTGTGTCGAAGAATAGCGTTCCTTGAGTATCGCACAGGAAGCCGTGCGGCCTGCCAAGGGCGTTCTTTTTTGATACGCCGGCTATGGAAAACGGCTGGCAGGGAAATCCGGCCAGCAGGACGTCATGTTCGGGAACAAGGTGTGGCCGCTCCGAATAAGGTCTGATGTCTCCTGCGATCTCATGATTGTCAGGATAGTTCAGGCGATAAGTTTCCTGACATTTTTCGTCCCATTCGGACGTAAACACACACCTGCCGCCGATATGTTCAAAGCCTTGGCGTAATCCACCAATCCCGGCGAAAAGATCGATGAAGCGAAAGCTGGAACCCTCACCAACCGCCGTGCGCTCCTTGGCCGCATCCTGCAAGACTTTCATTGCAAGAGCTGAGGGACTTGATTCTCCTGAATCGTAACGCCGGACAGTCCTGGCGCTGACACGAAGTAGGACCGCAGCTTCCACTAGCGTCAGCCCCGCTTCGGCTCGCGTGCGACTGAACAAACTGCGCTTCAAAGATTGTTTGTTCATCGGACCGCCCCCGGAACCGCCGTGTTGATTTGTGACAACCTGACCGAAATCGTTCCCTATGGCAAGCGATGTTCTAATTTTGTTCGCCTAGCCCTCGATCTCCTCGCGCAGGATCTCCAGCTCCAGCCATTCCTCCTCCCCCTTCGCGAGGTCGGCCTGCGCCTTGCCCAGCGCCTCCGTGAGCTTGGCGAAACGCGCGGGATCTTTTGCGTAGAGATCGGGCGCGGCCAGCGCCGCGCCGATCTGGGCGGCGAGCTTGCGCAGCTCCTCCATGCGGGCGGGCAAGGTCTCCAGCGCGTGTTTCTGCTTGAAGGAGAGCTTGCGGCGCGGCTCTTCGCGGGCGGGCGCCTTCGTCTCCCGCGCGGGCCCCTTCGCCTCGCCCGCGCGCGCCCTCGGCGAGGCCGGATCAGGCGGCGCCTCGCCCACGCCATAGCCGCGCTGGGCGATCATGTCGCGATAGCCGCCCGCATATTCGCGCCAGCGCCCCTCGCCTTCCGACACGACGACGGAGGTCGCCACCCTGTCGAGGAAATCGCGGTCATGGCTGACGACGATCACGGTGCCGGGATAATCGGCGATCAATTCCTGCAGCAGGTCGAGCGTTTCCAGATCGAGGTCGTTGGTGGGCTCGTCGAGCACCAGAAGATTCGAAGGCATGGACAAGGCGCGCGCAAGCGCGAGGCGGCCGCGTTCGCCGCCCGACAGTTTGGTCACCGGCTGGCGCGCCTGTTCGGGCGTGAAGAGAAAGTCCTTCATATAGCCCACGACATGCTTGCGCTCGCCGTTGATCTCCACCCAATCGCCGCTGCCGCCGGTGAGCGCGTCCTTCAACGTCCATTCGGGCTTCAATTGCTGGCGTTTCTGGTCGAGCGAGGCGATTTCGAGATTGGCGCCCAGCCGCATGCGGCCGGAATCGGGAGCGAGCGCGCCCGTAAGCAGATTGACGAGCGTCGTCTTGCCCGCGCCATTGGGCCCGACGATCCCGACGCGGTCGCCGCGCAGCACGCGGATCGAGAAATCCGCGACGATGGCCCGCTCGCCATAGGCTTTCGAGGCGTGATCGGCCTCCACGACCAGCTTGCCGGAGACCTTGCCCTCGGCGGCCTCCATCTTCACGTCGCCGACGCCCTTGCGCGTGTCGCGCCTTTGCTTGCGCAAGTCGGCCAGCTCGCCCACGCGGCGCATGTTGCGCTTGCGGCGCGCGCTGACGCCATGGACGATCCAATGTTCCTCGGCCACGATCTTGCGATCGAGCTTCTGGAGATCGCGCTCTTCCTGTTCGAGCGTCTCGTCGCGCCAGGCTTCGAAGGCGGCGAAGCCTTTCTCCAGCCGGCGCGTGCGGCCGCGGTCCATCCACACGGTGGCGCGCGACAGATTTTCGAGGAAGCGCCGGTCATGGCTGATCAGGACCAGCGCGCCGCGCAGGGAGGCGAGCCGCTTCTCCAGCCATTCGATGGCGGGCAGGTCGAGATGGTTGGTCGGCTCGTCGAGCAGCAGCACGTCGGGCTCGGCGGCCAGCACGCGGGCGAGCGCGGCCCGGCGCGCCTCCCCGCCCGACAAGGTGGCGGGGGATTCCTCGCCGGTGAGGCCCAGCTCCTCAAGCAGATAACGCGCCTTATAGGCGTCGTCCGTGGGGCCCAGCCCCGCCAGCGCGAAGGCGAGCGTCGTCTCGAAACCCGACAGGTCGGGCTCCTGCGGCAGGTAGCGGACGCTGGCGTCGGGCTGGAAAAAGCGCTTGCCGCCGTCGGCCTGAATCTCGCCGGCGGCGATGCGCAGGAGGGTGGACTTGCCCGAGCCGTTGCGCCCCACTAGCGCCACCCGCTCGCCCGGGCGCACGGAAAGCTCCGCGTCTTCGATCAGCGGTTTGCCGCCGAGCGTCAGGGCGATATTCTGCAACAGGAGGAGAGGGGGAGCGGCCATGCCCGCTTGTCGGGGAAAGAGCGCCCCGGCGCAAGGCCCGCCCGCGGCACGGCTGCGGCAAGGCTGCGACGCGGCCTCGGCCATGGGGCGGAGCCTTCGCCGCAACCGGCTGCGGCCTCAACCTTTTCTTGCCTTCTTTGGGCCTATCGTGGACAGCGGTCCGCCTGTGCTGGGCCAAAGAGGTGCCTGATGAGCGAATCCGCCGATCCCGCCGCCGTTTCCGCCGCCCTGGCCGCGCTCGAGGCGCATCGGCTCGACGTCGGCCATCGACGGGTCGCGGATCTGTTCGCGCAGGATCCCGGCCGGGCGGAGCGCTTTCAGGCGCGGCTGGACGATCTCGTCTTCGATTATTCCAAACATGGAGTCACGGAGACGACGCTCGCCCATCTGTTCGCCTTGCTGCGCGCGGCGCGTTTCGAGGCGCGGCGCGACGCGCTGATGCGCGGGGAGGCGGTGAACCTGACCGAACGGCGCGCGGCCATGCATATGGCGCTGCGCGATTTCACCGGCGGGCCCGCGCTCGTGGAAGGGCGCGACGTCACGCAGGACGTGCGCTCGGAGCGCGCCAGAATGCTCGCCTTCGCGGGGCAGGTGCGCGACGGCGCGCTGCGGGGGGCGACCGGCGAGCGCATTTCAGACGTGGTGAACATCGGCATCGGCGGGTCCGATCTCGGGCCGGCCATGGCGGCGCGCGCGCTCTCGCCTTTCCGGGGCGACGGGCCGCGCATGCATTTCGTCTCCAATGTCGACGGCGCCGACATGGCCGACACGCTGGCGGGGCTCGACCTCGCGCGCACGCTGTTCATCGTATCGTCGAAAACCTTCACCACGCAGGAGACGATGGCGAATGCGCAAGCCGCGCGCGCGCGGATCGTCGCGCGGCTGGGCGAGACGGCGGTGGGCGAGCATTTTTCCGCCGTCTCGACGCGGCTCGATCTGGTCGCGCGATTCGGCGTGAAGCCCGACCGCGTGTTCGGCTTCTGGGTTTGGGTGGGGGGGCGCTATTCCATCTGGTCGTCGATCGGCCTTGCGCTTGCGATCGCCGTGGGCGCAAAAAATTACGAGGATTTTCTGCGCGGCGCCGGCGAGGTCGACGCGCATTTCCGGGAAGCGCCGGTGGAGGCGAACATTCCCGTGCTGATGGCGCTTCTGGGGATTTGGCGGCGCAACGTCTGGGGCGACGCGACCCACGCCGTCATTCCCTACGATCAGCGGCTCGCGCGTTTCCCAGCCTATCTCCAGCAGCTCGACATGGAATCGAACGGCAAGAGCGTGACGCGCGCGGGCGCGCCCGTCGCCATGGCGACGGCGCCCGTGATCTGGGGGGAGCCGGGCACCAATGGCCAGCACGCCTTCTTCCAGATGCTGCATCAGGGCGCGGATGTCGTGCCGGTGGATTTTCTCGTCGCCGCCCAGCCCGTGGCCGCCGACGCGCGCCACCACGATCTCCTCTTCGCCAATTGCCTTGCGCAGAGCGAAGCGCTGATGCGCGGGCGCACGCTGGAGGAGGCGCGCGACCTGCTGCGCGCCCAGGGGCTCGACGAGGCCGAGGCCGCGCGCCTTGCGCCCCACAAGGTCTTTGCGGGCGACCGCCCGTCCTCGACCCTGCTCTATCGCCGCCTCGATCCGCGCACGCTGGGGCGGCTGATCGCGCTTTATGAGCACAAGGTCTTCGTGCAATCGGTCGTGTGGGACATCAATCCCTTCGATCAATGGGGCGTGGAGCTGGGCAAGGAATTGTGCGGCCGGCTCGCCCCGGTGACGAGCGACCCGCAGGCCTCGCTGGCGGGGCTGGAGCCCGCCACCGCCGCGCTGATCGCGGCGCGCCGGCGCCTCGCCGCAAGCTGAGGCAAGCCGAAAGTCTCGCCATTGCGGCGGGCCGCCGACATGTTCATGGTGACGCTGAGTCAGGGGGGATTTCACATGCGCCGTCCACGCCGTCTTTTCCGCAGCGCCCTTTTCAGCCTCGCCCTCGCCGGCCTGAGCGCGCCCGCGCTTGCGCAAACCTATCCCGAGCGGCCGATCAACATGCTCGTGCCCTTCGCGGCGGGCGGGACGTCGGACGTGATCGCCCGCGTGATCGGCGAGCAGATGGGCAAGCATCTGGGCAAGGCCATCGTGAACGAAAACGTCGCCGGCGCCGGCGGCGTCATCGCGCTCACGCGCGCGGCCAACGCCGCGCCCGACGGCTATACGATCCTGATCGGCAATACGGGCACGAACGCGGCCTCCTACGTCCTGTCGCCGGACGTGAAATATACGCCTGACTCCTTCATCGCCGTGGGGCTGATCGCGAAGACCGCGCCCGTTCTGGCGATCCGCAACGATTTCCCCGCGAAGACGCTCGCCGAATTCGTCGCTTATGCGAAGGCCAATCCCGGCAAGACGAATCTGGGCCATGCGGGCGTGGGCTCGTCGAATTACCTCATCTGCAAGAATTTCATCGCCGCCTCGCAGACGCAGGTCACGCTCGTCAGCTATCGCGGCGCGGGCCCCGCGCTCAACGACCTGCTCGGCGGCCATGTGGACGGGGTGTGCGACGCGGCGACCTCCGTCGCCCCCTCCATCCAGACCGGCAAGGTGCGCGGCCTCGCCGTGGCCGCGCGCCGAAAGCTCGAAATCCTGCCCGACACGCCGACATCGGCGGAAGCGGGCCTGCCCGCCTTCCAGCAGGAAGGCTGGAACGCGATCTTCACGCCCGCGAAAACGCCGCAGGCGGTGATCGACAGGCTGAATGCGGCGCTGCGCGCCTCGCTCGCCGATCCCGCCGTGCGCAAGCGTTTCGAGGAGCTGGGCTCGACGCCGGCCGACGAAAGCGAAATGACGGGCGCCCATGTGCAGCAGCTCGTCGTCGGCGACATCGCGCGCTACAAGATCCTGCTCGCGACGAAGGATTAAGCGGGCCCGCGCAAGCGGCCGCGCGCGCTCACTCGTCCTCGCCGAACCTGTTGGCGACGAGGGCGGCGAGCGCGTCGAGCGCGTCCTGCGCCTGCTCGCCCCTGGCGGCGACGGTGATCGTCGTGCCCACGCCCGCGCCCAGCGTGAGAATGCCCATGATCGAGGAGCCGCCGACCGTCTCGCCGCAGCGCGTCACGGTGATCTCCGCCTCGAAACGTTCGACGCATTGCACGAATTTCGCAGTGGCGCGCGCATGCAGGCCCTTGCGGTTGACGATGGGCATGTCGCGCACGAGGAAGCCGGTGAAATCCGGGTTCGGCGGGCAATCGCAATCGTCCTTCGAGGGATCTTGCGGCATGTGGGGCGCGTCGCTCATTTCCCGCTCAGAATCCGGCTCGCCACGGAAATATATTTGCGTCCCGCGTCCTGCGCCTGCACCACCGCCTGCTCGAGCGTGGCGTCTTCGCGCACCGACGCGAGCTTGATGAGCATCGGCAGATTGATGCCGGCGACCACGTCGACCTTCGCCCCTTCCATCACCGAGATCGCGAGATTGGAGGGCGTGCCGCCGAACATGTCCGTCAAGACGACGACGCCGTCGCCCGTGTCTACGGCGGCGACGGCGGCCAGAATGTCCTTGCGACGACTTTCCATATCGTCTTCGGGACCGATGGTCACGGTCTCGACCTGTTTTTGCGGGCCGACCACATGTTCGAGCGCGGCGCGGAATTCCGTCGCCAGGCAGCCGTGGGTCACCAGGACCATTCCGATCATCGGACTTGACCGTCCATCAACTGACGCCGCACGGCGCGGTTTCTCCGCCGCCGGTTTCGCCCGGTCGGTTCGAGGTGCGCAATTTTGTGCATTGCGGCGCGATTGGCAAGAGGGCAATTCCGCGACGCCTCCCGATCCGCGCGACGCTCAAGCCGATTCCCCCTGCGGACCGGCGAACAGGGCGGCGCGCGCGAAGGCGAGCGCCCGGGAGGCCGCGTCCGCAGCCGGCAGGCCGACCGGCAGGACGAGGCGCGGCAGGTCGACGCTCTCCACCCGACAGGAGGCGGCGGAGGCCTGGGGCATGCGCGGGGGATGATCCTCGCCCCGCGCGCCCGGCTCCGCCAGATCGACGACGCAACGCACCACCGCCTCGGGCTCATGCGCCACGGCCACGACGCCCTCGCCGCGCTTTTCGATGCGGCCTGCGATGGCGGGATGGGGCCGGACGATCAGGCGCCCATGGGCGGCGCTCAGCAAGACGCGATCGTCCGCCACCAGCCGCGCGAACAGGCCCGCCCGCGCGGCCGCCTCGATGAGGGCCAGCGCCAGCGCGCTCTTGCCGGCGCCCGAGGCGCCGCGGATCAGCACGCCCGCCTCCCCGATCGCCACCGCGCAGCCATGAGCGCCGGTCTGCGTCGCCGCGCCCGCCATCAGCGCCGCTCCGGCAGCCAGACCGTAAACCGCGCCCCCGCCACGTCGCCGGCGGGCGACATGCGGTTGGACGCGCGGATCGAGCCGCCATGGGCCTCGACGATCTGGCGCGAAATGGACAGGCCGAGGCCCGAGTTCTGGCCAAAGCCCTGATCGGGACGGTCCGTGTAAAAACGCTCGAAAATGCGCTCGAACGCATGGGCGGGCACGCCGGGGCCGT
>CAIXDD010000105.1 GCA_903918155.1 uncultured Hyphomicrobiales bacterium | reverse complement strand
TTGATCATGATGGATGCGGTGGACGAGAGCGTCGTCGGCCTCATTCCCGTGCGCGAGGCTTTTCGCGAGCGGTTCGGCAATCCTTACGCGGTCATTCATCGCGCGGACATTCACCGCTCGATCTATGAGGAGACGCAGACCAAGCCGAACGTGCGCCTGCACACGTCCACGAAGATCGTGAGCGTCGACGTCGGCGACAAGGGCGTGCGCGTGACGGACGCGCAAGGCCGCATGTTCGAAGGCGCGGCGCTGATCGGCGCCGACGGCGTGCATTCGGTGGTGCGCAAGCAATTGCTCGGCGACGGCGGCGCCCATGTGCCGGGCCATGTCGTCTATCGCGCCGTCTGCCCGCGGGAGGATTTCCCCGAAGACCTGCGCTGGAACGCCGCCGCCATCTGGGTCGGCCCGAAGTGCCACATCGTGCATTATCCGCTGCGCGGGGGCGAGCAATACAATATCGTCGTCACCTTCCATTCCCGCGAGCATGAGGAATGGGGCGTGCGCGAAGGCTCGCAGGAAGAGGTGGAATCCTATTTCACCCATGTCTCCGAAAAGCCGCGCCAGCTCATCCGCAAGCCGACGTCATGGAAGCGCTGGGCCATCGCGGATCGCGACCCCGTGCTGAAATGGGGCGAGGGGCGCTATACGCTTCTGGGCGACGCGGCCCATCCCATGCTGCAATATATGGCGCAGGGCGCCTGCATGGCGATGGAGGATGCGGTGACCTTGCGCGAGGCGCTGCGCGTGTGCGACCGCGACATCGAGAAGGCCTTCCGCCTGTATGAGTCCAAGCGCATACCGCGCACGGCGCGCGTCGTGCTGTCGGCGCGCGAGATGGGGCGCATCTTCCATGCCGGCGGCGCCGAGCGGCTCGTGCGCAATTCGCTGTGGAAGGACCGCACGCCCGAGCGCTATTACGACGCGCTCGAATGGCTCTATGGATGGACCGAGGCGAAATGTCTCGCGTAAGCGCGCGCCCGCAACGCGTGGCCTATCCCACGCCCGATTACGCGGATCCCGTCGCCGGCGAATTGCCCGTGCATCGCATGCCCGGGCATTTCATCCGCCGCCTTCAACAGGTCGCCGTGCGCCTGTTCGGCGAGGCGGTCGGCGCGCAGATGACGCCGGTGCAATACGCCGCCCTGTCCGCCGTGGACCAGCGCCCCGGCGCAGGGCAGGCGGCGCTCGCCGCGCTGATCGGCTATGACCGCGCCACCATCGGCGGCGTGATCGACCGGCTCGAGCAAAAGGGCTGGGTCGCGCGCAGCGGCTCGCCGGACGACCGGCGCCTCAATCTTCTCGCCTTGACCGAGGACGGCCGCGCCGCGCTTCACGCCGCCACGCCCGCCGTCGCCGCCGCCCAGGAAAAGCTCTTCGAACCCCTCGACGATCAAGAGCGCGCCGCCTTCGAGCGCATCTGCCTCAAGCTTCTGCGCCGTCATCTGGGCTAGCGGCGCGCGGAAAAGAAATAGAGCGATCCGCCTCAGGCCGTCGCGTCGTTGGGGCTGGCGCTCATGCCTGCGGCGCGCGCGGGGCGCGGGATTCTGCGGCGGAACGCGCGGCGCGCCCAGATCGTGAGGCCCGTGCCCATCAGAAGCATGAAGGCGATGGAGATCGCGACGTTCATCACGCCGCCCCACGCGCCCCAGAACACGCCTTCATGGAACGTGCGCGGCCAATTGCTCGGCGCCGGCGTCAGGCCTTCGCGCGTCACGAGATAGGTCGCCTGTCCGCCCGGTTCGTTGATGCGGGCCAATTGCCGCCCGCCGCGCGCGCGGATCCATTCCAGCCGCGACAGGTCATGGTCGGCCGCGATCATGCGCAGCGCGTCGCGCAGGGGGGCGGGCTGCGCGCGCGCCGCCGGTTGCGCGAAGGTGAGCCCCGCCGCCATGAACAGGCCCGTGAGCGGGGAGAGGACGAGCAGCGGCAGCAACAGCCATGCGGTCGCCTTGTGCCAGCCCGACGCGCTATTGGCGAAGCGCGGCCAGCCCATCAGCACGCCCAGCGCGATGATCGCGAGCATGGCGGCGGTGGAGGCGATCACCAGCCAGCCGAGATCGAAGACGAGGCGTTCGTGGATGCCGCGCGAGGCGCCCACGATCTCGCTCAGCCAATGGTCGGCGTCCGTCTCCTCGCCGGTGGCGAGATCGACTTCGACGAAGCCCTCCGGTCCCGCGCCGGTGATGGCGAGACTGTTCTGGAAGGCGTCGAGCCGCAGCGCGCGCGCCTTGCCCTCGGGGTCGTGGCGCTGGAGCAGGGCCTCGGCCTTTTCGAGCGTGAGGGAGCCGGGCGCGATGGAGACCGTCTGCATGATCGGCTGAAAGGAGAGCAGGAGCCCGGTCGCGATCACCACGGCGAGCGGCAAGGCGAAGACAAGCGTGATCCAGCGATGCAGGCGCAGGAGAAACGGTTTCAACATGGGCGGGCTCCGACGACGACCCCCGCTTTTTTGCCGCGCCTTGGACGTCGCGGCAAATGAAGGATCGTTAATGAGCCTCAGCGCCGCTGCGCGAAGAAATCGCGCAGGAGCGCGGCCGCCTCGCCCTCGCGGATGCCGCCATAGACGTCGGGCGCATGGTGGCAGGTGGGCTGCGTGAACAGGCGCGGGCCGTGGTCCACGGCGCCGCCCTTGGGGTCGGGCGCCGCGTAATAGACCCGCCGCAGCCGCGCGAAGGAGATCGCGCCGGCGCACATTGCGCAAGGCTCGAGCGTGACATAGAGGTCGCAGCCGACCAGCCGCTCGCTGCCCAGCGCCTGCGCGGCCGCGCGGATCGCGAGCGTTTCGGCATGGGCGGTGGGGTCGCGCAATTCCAGCGTGCGGTTGCCTGCGGCCGCAAGCGTCACGCCCGCGCGCGCCACCACGGCGCCCACGGGCACTTCCCCGCGCAGGGCGGCGGCGCGCGCCTGCGCGAAGGCCTCGCCCATCGGGCTGGCGTCGGGAGGGGCGGTGGATGGATCCGGCTTCATTCGACCTCGCGGGCGCACTCTGCTATCAGGTCGGCATGACCGACAAGAGAAAACCGAAACGTCCGGCGCCCCGCTCTTTCGCGGCCGCGCCGAAGGCCGATGCGCCGGAAGGCGACCGCATCGCGAAAGTCATGGCCCGCGCGGGCCTCTGCTCGCGCCGCGACGCCGAACGCTGGATCGAGGACGGCCGCGTGAGCGTCAACGGCAAGACGCTGGACAGCCCGGCTTTCAACGTCACGCCCTCCGACAAGATCGCCGTGGACGGGCGGCCCATCGGCCCGCGCGAACGCACGCGCATGTTCATGTTCCACAAGCCGCGCGGCACGGTGACGACCGACCGCGATCCCGAAGGCCGCGCCACGATCTTCGACGAAATGCCCGACGATCTGCCGCGCGTGGTCACGGTGGGCCGGCTCGACATCAACACCGAAGGCCTGCTGCTGCTCACCAATGACGGCGGATTGGCCCGCGTGCTGGAATTGCCCGCCACCGGCTGGCTGCGGCGCTATCGCGTGCGCGCCCATGGCGAGGTGAATCAGGCCCAGCTCGACGCGCTGGCGAAAGGCGTCGTCATCGAAGGCGTGGAATATCGCGGCATCGAGGCGCAGCTCGATCGGGTGCAGGGCGCCAATGTCTGGCTCACCATGGGCCTGCGCGAAGGCAAGAACCGCGAGATCAAGCGCGTGCTCGAACATCTCGGCCTGTCGGTGAACAGGCTGATCCGTCTGTCCTTCGGCCCCTTCCAGCTCGGCGACTTGCCGGAAGGCGCGGTCGAGGAGGTGAAGACGCGCGTGTTGCAGGACCAGCTTGGCGAGACGCTGGCGCAGGAGGCGGGCGCCGATTTCGACGCGCCGGTCCTCGATGCGAAGGAGCGCGACAAGCTCGCGCGCCATTTCCACGAGTCCGACGACGCGCCCCCCGCGCCGCCCGAACGCGACTGGCGCGACGCGCCGAAGGCCAAACGCAAACATGTGTCGGTGCTGCGCGCCGAACGCCGCGAGGCGGGCGAGGAGCGTCGCAAGATCGACCGCAGCGAAACCGCCGACAGGCGCGGACGTCCGGTGAAAGTGGAGCGCGTCTCCACCCGCGCCGCCGAGCCGCAGACGGAGACGCGCAACGGACGCCGTTTCGCCGCGCAACGACGCGACGCCGACGGCGACGCCCCG